>DAIOTF010000028.1:0-5692 GCA_036752165.1 Atopostipes sp. | reverse complement strand
GAAGATGTGAAGGATTATGAATATTCTGAAACTGAAACAGCCTATTTAAATGAACGATATGCAAAGCGATTCCTTATTAAAGGGACACCTAATCAAGTCGAAAAGATTCTTCAAGAAGAAATTGAAACGTTAGGGATCGATGAGATTATGGTTTACGCGCCAATATATAAACACAAGGCTCGAGTACAATCTTATAAACATCTCGCAAAAATGTTCAATAAAATCTAAAATGGCTAAGAGGTCGATTCTTCGACCTCTTTTTCATTGGAAAACTCTAAAAAAATTACAGAAAAGTCATCAAAGTATGATAAACTATAACCGCACAAACTATTATTAGGAGATGATTATTTGGAAAAATTTCGTTCAATTAATTTAAGAAGGCTGGCTTATCCGCCTCTTATCATATTTATAGCACTTTATATGCTTTTAGGTCAGGTGCCTATATCTTTACATAGTGCACATTTCCGTTCTGTATTATTCCTTATTGGGATTGTCATTATAGCGATTGAAGTCGGTAGATACTATTTAAAGTTTTATACAAATGAAATAGTGGCACCTCCAACAATTACAAAGGTCCTCATTGGAATAGGGGCTTTGCCTATTGTACTCGTCATAGGGATTACTATTGTTAATATATTTAATGGTCCTATTTTTAGAGCGGATGATTATTCTCAACTGATTCAAGTCGAAGAAAAATCATTTGAAGAAGATTATCCTGAGATTGATTTGAATCAAATTCCTTTGATGGATAGAGATACAGCGCAACGTTTAGGGGATCGACAACTGGGGTCAATGAATGAATTAGTTTCCCAATTTGTAACGTCGGATTCTTACACACAAATTAGTATTCAAGGCGAACCTTATCGAGTTACGCCACTTGAATATGCCAGTTTTATCCGCTGGTTCAATAATCGTGATACAGGGATTCCAGCTTACTTACTTGTAAATATGGTAAGTGGAGAAGTAGAAGTTGTAAATGTAGAAGAAGGGATGAAGTACACCGATTCTGAATACTTTCTTCGAAATGTAAACCTTCAGCTATACCTTAAATACCCAACAACGCTTTTTAGAGAACCCTCTTTTGAAGTGGATGATGAAGGGCATCCTCATTATGTAGCCACTACCTATAAAAATATCTTTGCGTTTCGACAGTTGGAGCCTGATGGTGTGATTGTTTTAGATGCTGTAACCGGTGAAACAGAAAAATATGCATTAAGTGAGACACCAAATTGGATTGACCGTGTGTATGCGTCAGATATCATCATTGATCAATTAGATATGACTGGGCTATATAACGATGGTTATTTAAATTCTATTTTCGGTCAACAAGGAGTTCGTGTAACGACTGACGGGTATAATTACTTATCCATTGGAGACGATATTTTCTTATATACAGGTGTAACCTCTGTGAATAGTGATGCATCAAATATTGGATTCTATCTTGTCAATTTACGAACAAAAGAAGGGGAGTATTATCCAGCGACATCTGCGGATGAATTTTCGGCAATGGCTTCCGCAGAAGGGGAAGTACAACATACACGCTATACTTCTACGTTCCCTTTATTAATTACAATTGAAGGGCGTCCTTACTATATTTCATCTTTGAAAGATGAATCTGGGTTAGTTCGTTCGTACGCCTTAGTTGATGCGCAGGACTATCAAGATGTAACCATTTCAAACACGATGGATGAATTAGTGATGTCAGTAACTGGTGGAGAGACGACTGAATCAGATGAGTCAGACGAAGTTGAAGAGGTCACTACTGAAGAAGAATTGCTAGATATAACAGGAACTGTTGAAAATATTGAGCAGGCGGTTGTCGCAGGAGACACGATCTATTACTTTATGATTGATGGTTCGGTCTTTAAAGCAAATATTCATTTACATGACAATTTACCATTTGTTGAACCGGGTGATGAAATAAAGGGTCAAGTCAATGAATCGAATGAATTTAAAGTTATCAATTTAAATTAAACAATTAAAAACTCCACGGATAGCTAATCGCTTAGCTCAATCCGTGGAGTTTTACTTTTAATGATTAGGCTTTAGCTGGTTCAGCAGCTACTTTTTCAGCACGCTTTAAATACCAAAGAGTCAAGATAAATCCTAAAACAGCCATAACTGTAGCGATAATCAGTGCTAATGAATATGAACCACTCGCTTCACGAATCGTTGAACCGATTGAAGGACCTACTACCGCTGCAATTCCGTAGGCCGTAAACATCCAACCATAGTTTGTCGCTGAGTTTGTAGAACCCCAGTTTTCTGCAGTGATTCCAGGGAATGAACCTAAGAATCCACCGAAAGATAAAGCGATAAATACAAGACCCGCAATTCCTAATACAGCACCTAGTGTTTCAGAAAGGTTAACTAAAATTAGACCAGCTGCTGAAACAACAAACATCGCTAGAACTGTTTTGTAGCGTCCAATTCGATCTGAAACGGATCCCCAAAACACACGTCCTAAAGTGTTTGCTAGACCAACAATCATAACTACGAATGCGCCTTCACCTAATGAATAAGTGTTTGCGATGTTTGCTGCGTGTCCAATAATCATCATTCCACTTGTAGCAGCAAAAATATAAACTGTCCATAAGATCCAAAAGTTTGATTCTTTTAACATCTCTTTAAACGTAACATCATTCGATGCAACTGTTGCTGCAGAAGTGTCTACCTTTTTCTCAATTGCTGGCGGGTTATCCATAATAAATGATGCACCAACGATAAATACTAATAAAACAACACCAAGTGTACGGAATGTGCTGCTAATTCCCATACTTTCAATCATCGCTGTAGCGATAGGTGCCAAGATAATCGCACCTCCACCAAATCCTGCTGCCGTTAAACCTCCAGCTAATCCTTTTTTATCTGGGAACCATTTGACTGTTAAAGCTGTTGCCGTACCGTAACCTGCACCAATTCCTAATCCTAAAATAAGACCATAAGTTAAATATAAAGCAGGGATTGATGTGACAAAACCGGTAGCAAACATGCCTAAACCAAACAAAATTCCTGAAATAAGTACAACTAATCTTCCACCATATTTATCGACAATTGGTCCTGATATGATCATAGCCACAGGAACCATTGCAAATGAAATACTAAAAGCTAATGAAGTTTCACTTAAAGACCAATTTGGATTAACCTCAAGCAAAGCTTCCTGGAAAACAGACCATGCATAACCTGCCCCTAATGATATATTTACTACAATCGCTGCAACTAAAACTAGCCAGCGGTTTTTCTTTTTTTCCATTTTCTATTCCTCCTATTATATAAAACGTTTACACCCAAGAAGAATTCTAAACGGTCTGTCTTTGATTTACCAATAATAATAAATTTATCATCATATAATTACAAGTTATAGAATGTGGAGAATTTATTATAATTAATTCGAAAGGATTTAACAATTAGAAGGTAACAAGGGTTAAGAGTGCAATGTTTTAGAATCTAAATGTGTTTAGACGATACAATATCTTTTATGTCCTTTAATTTTATTATATGGGACTGTATAATAGACGGGATGAACTTAATAATTTTTGAAGGATTTTAGAATTAAATATATTAGGAGGTAAGTATGGATATTCAACAGATGGTTTTTAATTTTTTAGGTGGTTTAGGTATTTTTTTATTTGGTTTAAATTATTTAGGAGATGGTTTGAAAAATGCAGCAGGTGATAACCTTCGCTCTATTTTAAAGACTTTTACTTCGACACCTCTTCGTTCAATTATCGCAGGAACACTGGTTACTGTATTAATACAAAGTAGTTCTGCGACCACTGTATTAACAGTCGGGTTAGTCAGTGCTGGTTTTTTATCTTTAAAACAAGCCATTGGAATTATAATGGGAGCAAACATAGGTACGACAATGACCGCATTTATTATAGGATTTGACATTGGCGCATATGCCTTACCTATAATGGCGATTGGATCGTTTGTTCTATTCTTTACAAAAAAAGTTTTTATAGAAAATATCGGGAAAATTATTTTTGGTTTTGGTGCATTATTTTTAGGATTACAACTAATGGGTAGCGGTATGGCACCCTTACAAGGTATGGAACAATTCCGTCAAATTATGATTACATTTTCCGAAGTACCTTTGCTTGGTGTGACAGCTGGGACGATTTTGACAGTTATCATTCAAAGTTCAAGTGCTATGATAGGAATTTTACAAGAAATGTTTTCTCAAGGTTCGATGACTTTAAGCGCAGCTTTACCATTGTTATTTGGAAGTAACATAGGATCAACAATTACCGCAATTTTGGCAGCCATGGGTACAAGCATTGCTGCTAAAAGAACTGCTGCAGCTCATGTTATTTTCAACTTACTTGGGACAATTTTAGTTTTAGTCTTATTGTCTCCTATTACAGATTTAGTTGTCTTAATTTCTGACTCTCTTAACCTAAGTCCTGCAATGCAAATAGCTGTTGCACATGGTATATTTAATGTAGTAAATGTATTGATTCAGATGTGGTTTATTAATCAAATTGCAGTCCTAGTATCTAAGATTATACCAGGGGAAGAAGAGATTATTGGCTATGATGCGTCTCGTTTAGATCACAGCTTAATTAAGTCATCGCCCGTTATGGCATTAAATCAAGTGAAAAGCGAACTTGAATATATGGGGTCAATTGTTATTGATGAAGTTAAAACTGTTTTTGACTATTTTGATAGTCGATCGGAAGAAGATTTCGAAAAAGCGTTAGAACTTGAAGAAGTGATTAATCAAATTGATTTAAAATTAACTGAATATCTTATGTTTATTTCAACAGAAGAATTACCTCTAAAAAGTTCAAATGAACATACCGCTTTAGTTGAGGTCACCAAATATCTTGAACGAATTGGTGACCATGGAGAACACATTTTACAAAATGTGAAAGAAGGGAATCTTTTGGCGCGCCAAACCCTTAAAGATGGTGAAACGATGGAATATCTAAATGATGACGATGTTGTAATGATGTTTAATCTAATAGCACAAAACATTTCAGAAGCTATTGAATCTTTCACAACAAATAATCCCAAATTAGTGGAACAGGTCTTAGAACGCGAAAAGGAAATTAATTGTCGTGAAGAAAATATACGGAGAAAATATATTGAGCGATTAAACCGAGGGATTGGACGTCCTTCTGATGGAATTATGTTTGTAGACATTGTTTCTAGTTTAGAGCGAATGAGTGATCATGCAGTAAAAATTGCTAAGCATAGTATAGGTTCACGTTATGAATTTCAATCAGGGGCACCTTTAGGAGTGGCAATAGCAAATGCATCCCTACTAGAAGAGTAGATAGAATAAACAGACAAAGGAAATAAATGGTTACAAGTTCAACTTCCTTTGTTTGTTTTTTTATTTTATAGCATGCATTAAAGCATACTCTTTGAATTTATCTTTGACATGCTTGATACTTATTTTACGAACAAACAAATAGGAGAGGATAAAATGGCAGATTTAAGAGATACAGCATTAAGCGTAATTGAAAAAGATAATATCGGCGTCATGTCAACCGTTACTCCAAACAATAAACCTCAAGCTCGCTATATGACTTTTTATAATGAAGGGTTTATCTTATACACGTTAACTGATAAACGAACAGCTAAGGTGGATGAGATTGAATCAAATCCTTATGCTCATGTGCTATTAGGTTATGAAGAAGGGCTGTTCAATAAGAATTTTGTGGAAATTGAAGCAGAGGTCTCC
>DAIOTF010000027.1:0-17544 GCA_036752165.1 Atopostipes sp. | reverse complement strand
ATTTGCTCCGATTGAATATCTTCTGGACGAATACCGAAAATAACAGTTTTGCCATCATAACCACCTTCATCTAGCACTTTTCTAGAAGGTTCTGAAACAGCTAAATCTAGGCCATGCCCATCTGTAATTCTTCCATTGCTATAATGAACTTCATTTAAGTTCATTGCAGGCGATCCAATAAAGCTTGCAACAAACGCATTATTTGGTGAATTATATACTTCGAATGGTGAACCTATCTGGCGGATGAACCCGTCTTCCATAATGACGATACGGTCAGCAAGTGTCATCGCTTCAGTTTGATCATGCGTTACATAAATCATGGTTGTTTTAAGGCGTTCATGTAACTTAGCAATCTCTGTACGCATATGTACACGTAGCTTCGCATCTAAGTTAGAAAGTGGCTCATCCATTAGGAAAACTTTTGGATTTCGAACAACCGCACGTCCTAAGGCAACACGCTGTCTTTGCCCACCGGATAAGGCGGCCGGTTTACGATCGAGTAAGTCCGCTAACCCTAATAATTCTGCAGCTTCCTCTACCCGTTGTTTAATTTCATCTTTCGGCATTTTTCGTAACTTCAATCCAAATGCCATATTGTCAAATACAGTCATATGTGGATATAATGCATAGTTTTGGAAAACCATCGCAATATCTCGATCTTTTGGCGCCACATCATTCATTACCTGGCCATCAATTGATAATTGACCTTCTGTAATTTCTTCAAGTCCTGCAATCATACGAAGTGTAGTAGACTTTCCACAACCAGATGGTCCAACAAATACAATAAATTCATTGTCTTCTATATCTAAGTTAAAGTCTGTTACGGAATAACTATCAGCGTTCTCATACATCTTATAAATACTATCTAATTTAATTTCTGCCACTTTTCATTCTCCTCCAAAATATAAGTTACGTTCTCTATTATTTAATCCTTTTTACAATTTGATACAAAAACATTAAGCAATCGTTTTCGTTATAATTTAAAAATATATTTGCACCATCGGTAATTTTGGTAGCGTTAACATTATAATATAACGAATAGACCTAATTTTCAACTTTAATTATTAAGTATTTCATGAAGTATTGTCTTGAATGAGGAGACTGCTTTCATTTCACATCATTTCTCAGCAATTCATCATTAAAATTAAAAACACACATTGAATGCTGGAAGACATTCGATGTGTGTTCAGGAGGAGATTTTTTTGAGTTAAATTGTTGCTTCTAAAGCTTCAGCAACTTTTTGTTTACGAATAACGTCTTGTGTTTCAACATCAAAGAAATGGGCTTTATTCATATTATAAGCGAGGTCAATTGTTTCACCTGGTTGATGATAGTCACGCGCATCCACCACACAAACCATTTCAGTTTCGCCCACGTTCACATAAAGAATTGAATCTGCACCTGTTAATTCCGAAACAGTAATTTTTGCATTCACGACTGTTTCTGGTGAGACATCCAGGGCAATTTGTTCGGATTGAATATCTTCTGGTCGAATACCAAAAATAACGGTTTGTCCATCATAGCCTTCTTCGTCTAAGACCTTTCTTGATGGTTCTGACACAGGTAAATCTAATCCGTATCCATCTGAAATTCTTCCATTGCTGTAGTGTACTTCATTTAAATTCATTGCAGGCGATCCAATAAAGCTTGCAACAAATGCATTATCTGGTGAATTATACACTTCAAATGGTGAGCCTACTTGCCGAATAAATCCGTCTTCCATAATGACGATACGATCAGCAAGTGTCATCGCCTCAGTTTGGTCGTGCGTTACGTAAATCATGGTTGTTTTTAAGCGCTCATGTAACTTAGCAATCTCTGTACGCATATGCACGCGCAATTTTGCATCTAGGTTTGATAAAGGTTCATCCATTAAGAACACTTTAGGATCACGAACAACTGCTCGTCCTAAGGCAACACGCTGTCTTTGCCCACCGGATAAGGCGGCTGGTTTACGATCGAGTAAGTCAGCTAGTCCTAATAATTCTGCAGCTTCCTCTACCCGTTCTTTGATTTCATCTTTAGGCATTTTACGCAATTTCAATCCAAATGCCATATTATCAAAAACAGTCATATGTGGATACAGTGCATAGTTTTGAAAAACCATCGCAATATCTCGATCTTTTGGTGCGACATCGTTCATCATCACATCGTCAATTAGTAACTCACCCTCAGTAATCTCTTCAAGTCCGGCAATCATACGAAGCGTAGTAGATTTCCCACAACCAGAAGGTCCTACAAATACTATAAATTCATTGTCTGCAATATCTAAGTTAAAGTCTGTTACCGAATAATTATCAGCATTTTCATACATTTTGTGAATATGATTTAATTTAATTTCTGCCATGCTCTCTTCCCCTATCTATTATTATTCATTTTCTACCAAATTCTTACTTTATTTTGACCTGTTTTTAAAGTAGAGATAGGCCCCAATTTTCGTTGAGTAGCCACTTTTTGATTTAAATAATCCGAATTTAATATTAGCTCTGTTCCATCTGGGTTTTCAAAATCTTGAGACACAATTCTTGGTTCTTGAAGCGTTGTGGTAGTTGCTATAGCTGTTTTTAACTCTTCAATTTCTTTAGGTAAATGAATGGATAAAAAGACTTGATTATCCTCTTCAATTATTTCAATTTGAGGATCAAAATCTTTTAATTCTACAGCATTTTTTTCTTTTTCATAAGATTTAGCACCATGTATATATAAATTATCTTTAATGTACACGGGTTCTTCCACATGTAAAAAGATTCCTAAATCTCCAGGCATATTCATTTGCACTTTTTCGATGTATTCATCTAGTGAGGTCGAATGCCCATTAAAAATCGCCGTTCCATATCGTTTATCTTCTAATTCTCTATTCCCGATGAAGATATTTCCCATATATCGATCATCCCCACCATATACGGGTGAAAATCCAGCTACTTTTGTGCTATGGGGTACATGATAAGGAGTCGAACGGTCTAGAACTTTTTGTTGGTTCATCCATCCACATATCAGATTATTTATATACGCACCACCTTGAGCATAATTATCCATTTCCACAGATGAAGCAAATATATTATGGTCAACTACATATGGACCATGACTTACTTCTACAAATAAATCACGACTGTTTTGATAAAAAAGATTTTTACTCACCCTTGTTCCTTGTGTTTGCCAATCGAGCCATAAGCCTAACGAACAATCATGAATGCGATTGTTATGAATTTGAACATCAATGGCCGCATGCAACTTAATTCCACCGATTTCGTGGCCATAAAATTCTCGTTTAAGACCAATATTGTAAATGTGATTCCCATAAACTTCGCTAAAAACACAGCCTAAATGTCCGACAATCCCATTCTGACCACAATCATATATAGTATTATTTCGAATAATATGTGAACCGATATTTTCTTTACTCCAGCCATTATTTAAAGCTGCAAAAACTGATTCAATTTGGTAATGATAACCGGGTTTATCTTTACGGGTGGTAAAGTAGTTGTGACCAGTAAGCCCTTCTTTACCGATACTGATAGCACTACACTTTGAATCATGAATAATATTATCTTCAATAATCCAACCTTTACTCCAATTTGCGCCAATTAATCCTGGTTGATCCGCCGTTGGAGGAGTCCAAGGTGTAGCTGCTTGAGCCATTTCAAAACCTTGAACAGTAATATAATCGATTCCAGTTTGTGTAGGATAAAAACAACTTTGTCTCACATTTATCTCTACTAGTTCTTCATTGGGATTACTATCGTGAAAGTTCGCGTAAATAACTGTTGTGTCCGCTTGAACTTCTGCACACCACACGTATTTTGTTTGGTCTGGATCCATAATTTTTGTTTCTGTTTGAGTCCAGTGATCGGTTACTGTATGGCGAACGTGTGGCTTCTCTAACTTTTCTAATGTAGAAACTTCATAGAAGGACATCCCATTCAAGTAGACTTCTCCGAGATGTTTTCGTTCAGAAGTTTCGTAAATTGTCCAGTCTCCTTCAACTTCTTTTTCATAGGGATTATAATCACCAAAGAATTCGTTCGAAATTTCTACTTTCCAAATGGAGTCTTTGACATTTTCCCAATTTTGAATTCTCTCTGATCCTTTAATCACTACTTTTTCATTTTCTGCTACTTTGTAAGTAATTCGTTTACTATTGCTTAAACCTTTATTTAAAGGTTTAACCCATTCTCGGTAAACCCCTTCGTGGACAATAACTGTATCTCCAGCCATCGCAACAGAAGCTGCTTGATTAATTGTTAAAAACGGATCGTCTTTAGTTCCTGTACCTTCTCTTTTTCCATTTTTAGAAACATGATATATCTTTTTTGACATTCAATCACTCCCACAAGTTAAATGACGGTATTTTTATAGGGTTTCCTACCCCTTAACTCCACCGGCAGTTACTCCACCAACAATTTGACGAGATAAAAACAGATAGATAAGAATAAGCGGGATAATGGATAAACCTAATCCTAAATACATCGCACCATATTCTGTTCTATAAGTATCCGTTGTTAATAGTTGGATGAGCATTGGCAGTGTATACTTGCTTCGATCGTTAATTAAAATAAGTGGCATTAAGAAGTTATTCCATGATTGTACAAAGGCAAAAATAGACATCGTAGCAATGGCCGGCTTCATTTGTGGCAAGATAATATTATGGAAAATCTTTAGCTCGCCAGCCCCATCTATTCTCGCTGAGTCTACAAATGCTGGTTCATAAATTGTATCTAAATATTGTGTCATAAAGAATACATTAGGAGCAGATGCTATCGCCGGAATAATTAAAGGAACATAACTATTTAAAAGATTCAACTGACCCATAAATCTATAAAATCCAATAATATTTACTTGCGGTGGCATCATAATCAGAAATAGAATAACACCAAGTACAGCTTTTCGGCCCTTAAAATCATAAACTGTTAAGGCATAAGCCGTTAAGCATGAAAAATACATACTCAATATTGTTGAACCAGCTGCAATAATAAAGCTGTTTCCATAGCCTTGGAAAACATTAAACCCTTTGCCTCGTAGAAACTCCCAGTTACTGAAAAAACTAGTGCCTGGAATGAGTGAAAATCCTTGTTGTATCTGCTCTGTTGATCGGGTTGCATTTACAATTACAATCCAAAATGGAGCAATACTTAAAAAAGTTAATAAAATAAAGAAAATATAGATAAGCATTCGTTGTGTCTTAATTTTTTGTGGTTCTGTCAAAGTATTCAGCTCCCTTTCTAATCCTTCGGTGTTCTTTTACGGAAATATCCAATAATTGCAAAGCTTGCAAGCATCGTTATGATTAATAAAAAGACGGATGCTGCCGCAGCAATACTTACATTTCGTCCACCTTGGAAAGCTTGTTTATAGATATACGTCATAATCGTTTCGACACTTCCGTTGGGCCCACCATTCGTTAGGAGTAATGGTATATCGAACATTTGTAACCCACCAATTAAGGAAGTAATTAATACATATATTGTAATCGGCTGTATGAGGGGAAGTGTAATTTTTGTAAAGGATTGCCAATTCGTCGCGCCATCTACTGTTGCCGCTTCATAAAGGCTCTCATCGATACTCAAAATTCCCGAAATAAGTACAAGAGTTGTTTGTCCATACCACATCCAAAACTGTATAAAGGAAACGAGACCGCGAGTAAAAGGAACACTTCTAAAAAAATCAAATGGTGTTTCTAAAACACCTGTTCCAACTAATACTTGGTTAACTGGTCCTCGTGGATAACTGAATAACGTATAGAAAATAACGGCAACTGTTGCAGCTGTCATAATATTTGGGAAATAAAACATACTTTTGAAAAAATGTTGGCCTTTTAGTTTTAATCGATTATTTGTAAACCAATAAGCTAAAACTAATGCCAGTAATATTTGTGGAATAAAGTTCACAGTCCACAGGATAAATGTATTTTTGACTGATTGAATAAAAACATTGTTATTTAGTAGGTTCGTAAAATTTTGAAGTCCAACAAAGTTTCCTTCGACTGCAAATCCAGAAATATCCTGGAAAGATAGAGCTATGGTATATAATGTTGGGTATAGATTAAATATAGCAAACACTATGAAAAATGGTGCAATAAATAAATAACCATATTTTTCAACATTCTTTCGAGTAGCTAACTTGCGTTTAGGTGATTTAGATTTTAAAATTTCTTGCTCTGCATTCATATTCAAACTCCTCCAATTAATAAGAAAAGAATAATAGAACGAATCTATTATTCTTTTCTCTTAATTATTCCTCTCTTACTCGATGACCATATTAGGATATGAATTTTGCACTTGGGCCTTGAAATTATCCATTGCCTCTTCTAGTTCAACTTCACCTTTTGAGTATGGTGTAAGTGCGTGATCTAAGAATAACGAGTTAATTTCTTGGTCATATTCAGTAATAATGTCTGTGTTGATGTCTTCAATCATATCTGCAAAGGCTGCATAATGATTTTGTCCACCTAAGAACTCATCACTGTATTCATCTTTAATTGACTCAACAACTGCTTGATTTGAAACAACGTCACCTGAATCTGTCGCCCATTGAGTTAGGAAGTCAGCATCGGTTCCCACATATGTGATTAACTCAGAAGCAGCTTCTTGCATATCTGAGTTACCTAACATTCCAATCCAAGTTCCCCCTCTAAAGTAAGCAGCAGGTCCTTGAACCATTTTCCAGTCACCAGCAGTATTTTCAGCATTTGGTTTTAACCAGAAATGTAAAGCCCATGTTGGTAATGTATAACCGAATATTTCATCACCATTCATGCCAGCGAAGTATTCTTCTCCTTCGGCTTCAACGTCTAATGTTAATCCTTCGTCGACCATTAAACGAGCTGTTTCTAACATTTCATAGACTTGATCATCAATCACTAATTCACCGTCTACTACCCAACCTGTTTCACGAGTTCCTAGATAAGGGAATCTTAAGTCAGCGCCTGTACTTGCAATCATATATTTCTCGCCATTTGATGCTTCTTTTAATTGACGAGCTGTGTCTATAAAACCATCCCAGTCTGAAATTAACTCTTGTACCTCTTCTGGAGTAGTTGCGCCTAGGTATTCTTCAGCCATACTTTCTCGGTAGAAGAAGGCACCTGGAGCAGCTTGCCATGCTGTTGCATTGAACACGCCATCTTGACTTGTACCAATTCCTTTCACATAGTCATACGTATCTTCTGAACCTTGCATGATATTGTCAAATGCTGCAAAATCAGCTAACAAACCAGATTCTACATATTTTTTAGCAAAGTTTTGCTCTAATAAAATAATATCTGGTGCATCATCCGTATTAATAATTGGATCTAGTTTCGTCTCAAACTCTTCTGTAGGTATGTTAACGATTTCAATTTGGTAGTCGATATCTGGATGGTCTGGAATAAAGTATTCATCCACAAACGTATTAATCTCATCTGTAAATGACCAGACCTCTAATACTTGGTCTCCAGAACCATATGTTTCAACTTCTACATCTTCATCATCAACAACGGACGTTTCACCATCGGTATCACCACTTGTATCCGTTCCGCCATCTCCACCTGTTCCATCATCACCACACGCGGCTAATAGAAGTAGGCTGGCTGTTCCAATACCTAAAAGCTTTTTCCACTTAGTCTCCATTTTTCTTCCTCCATTTTTTATATTCTTCTTGTTTTCAATTAAAATTCTTCATAACGGAAGTAATCAAAATCTGCTGGCAATCTTCTCCCTGAAATATCTATACAACTCATTCCGACAAACGCGCCTGTAAAGAATCCAGGCTCATCAATATAATCATCAGATAGCTTATGCGAGGCAAAAGTTACTGGTACAGTTTCCCAATCTTTCCCATCAAATGAATAAGAGAATTGATAGTGATTACCATCGACCTTCATTCTTAAATAAACTGCTGCTACGGACTCAGGAATAGGAATTTCATTGCCTGCGAGTGGTCTCGATTTCTTCCAGCGATCACATGTGGTTAAGTCGAGTACTTTTCCTTTTTCTTCATCCCATGTCACATGGAAACTTGTCCAGTTTTTTGTGTTGTAATAAGCGACTAAGCCTGCTTGTTGTTGAAAAGACACTGGATTGAATTCTACTTTTATCTCCGCTTCAAAATCTAAGCTTTGCCATCTTCTTGCAACAAGAGATTGTTCAAATAAGGAGTGGAAAGATTCTCTTCCGTATAGTCTTAGGTAACCTTCACGCTCAGTTAATGAACCTAATTTCTCGTTAAATGGAATACGCAGTGTTTGAAAATTAATATTTAACTCAGAAGAATCAAAATCATCAATTATAGGGTAAGTTGCGTCCCATTTCTGCTCGGGTAAATCAGGTGCTTCTACTTCAACACTTGGTTTATTTCCACCGACAATATAGGGCCAATCATTTTCCCAATAAACCTTTTGTATAGCTGTTTCTCGTCCGAGTGTTCCGTAGCCTCTGCTTTGAGCAAGAGTCGTGCCTTCCGTACGAACTGGCCGAGCAGTTAAGTGAGCAAAGTACCATTCACCGTCTTGAGTTTCTACAAAAGAGCCGTGTCCTGATTTTTGTAATTCAAGTTTCGGATGACCGAAAGACGAAATTAAAGGATTATCTGGATGTGTTTCATAAGGTCCTTCAATATTTTTTGAACGAGCGATTGTCGCCTGATGTTCAAATTTAGTTCCACCTTCAGCAGTCAGTAAATAATAGTAATCATTTTCTTTATACAGGTGTGGTGCTTCAACTAAGCCCCATTCTGTTCCTTCATAAATAACTTGAGGTTCGCCAACTAATTTCTTTTTTTCATGATTATATTCTTGCATGACAATTCCGGCAAATTCATGCTTATCCGGTCGGGGATCCCATAGCATATTCACTAAATATTTACGACCATCTGTATCATGATAAAGTGATGGATCGAATCCTGAACCATTTAGATAAATTGGCTCACTCCACTCCCCATCAATTGTTTCACAAGTTGTCAGGTAGTTATAAACATCTTTCCATGCACCACCTGTAACTTTTACATCTGAATAAATTAACCAGAACTTCCCATCATGGTAACTTAACTGAGGAGCCCATACACCACCAGAATCTGGATTTCCACGCATATCGAGTAGTTCCACCCGGTCTAGTGGCTGGCTGATTAAGCGCCAATTTACTAAATCTTTTGAGTGGTGAATTTGTACTCCTGGGAACCATTCAAAAGTAGATGTTGCTATATAATAATCATCGCCAACCCTACAGATACTTGGATCAGGATTAAATCCTTTTAAAACGGGATTTATTATCTTCATCAATATCCTCCTAAGAATTTAACTGTTTTTATATCGACCCTATTATTTTGAAAATGCTCGTAATAAGTATTGATTTAATGTTCCTTTAATTACTTCTAATTGTGCAGATTCATTTTTAATTTCAGGTAGGTCTAATGCATACTTTTCTAGTTTTTTGAAATCTGTCGTTCCATCAACGATTTCTTTTCCAATTCCTTTAGTGAAGCTGCTGTAACGGTCTGAAATAATTGTTTCGAATATTTTATCATCAATTAATTGTTGTGCTACCTTCAATCCTAAAGCGTAACTATCCATTCCTACAATATGCGCTTTAAATAAGTCTTCTGGTTCAAAGGAAGTACGACGAACTTTCGAGTCAAAGTTTAATCCACCTCGTCCAATTCCACCATTTTTCAGCACTTCATACATGGTTAACGTCGTAGTATATAAATCAGACGGGAATTCATCGGTATCCCATCCTAAGTGCGGATGTCCTTGGTTGGCATCAAGTGAACCTAACATATTATTTTCACGTGCATAGCGGACTTCATGTTCAAATGTATGACCCGCTAATGTGGCATGGTTCGCTTCAATATTAAATTTAAAAATTTTATCTAGATTATTACTTTGTAAGAATGCGTGACTTGTCGCTACATCATAATCGTATTGGTGTGTTGTAGGCTCTTTTGGTTTTGGTTCAATTAAAAATTGAGCATCAAAACCTATCTCTTTCGCATAATCATTGGCCATATGGAAGAAACGAGCGAGGTTATCCATCTCCAACTTTGTATCGGTGTTTAAGAGACTTTCATACCCCTCGCGTCCACCCCAGAAGACGTAGTTTTCAGCACCTAATTCTTTCCCGACTTCTAAACCTTTCTTCACCTTCGCTGCGGAATAAGCAAAAACGTCAGCATTATTTGAACTAGCCGCACCATGCACAAAACGTGGATGTGAGAAATTATTGGCCGTATTCCATAATAATTTCACTTTACTATCTTTCATATAGTCCTTTAACATCGCTACAATTGTATCTTGATTCTTAAATGTTTCACTTAGGGTTTCACCTTCAGGCGCAATATCTACATCGTGAAATGCAAAGTATGGGACATTTAATTTCTCAAATAATTCGAAAGCAGCTTCTACACGAGCTTTCGCTTTATCCATTGGATCAGAATATTTATCCCATGGTCGAATGGCAGTTCCAACTCCGAACGGGTCAGATAAATCTTCCGTAAATGTATGCCAATAAGCAACTGCAAAACGTAGGTGCTCCTCCATTGTTTTGTCCCCAATTTTTTCATCGGCATTGTATATTTTAAACGCAAGTGGATTGTCAGATTGAATCCCTTCGAACTTGATATTGTCTACATTTTTAAAATATGTCATTTTTTTCCCCTTCCAATTCCTTTTATTTAGATTAAATATTCGTAGTTTGATGACTCAAATCCTTGATTGTAGGATAAATTTCTCTATAAATAGCATATGATTTTTCGTACTTCTTGACATTCTCTGAATTTGGTTGAACTTCATTTTGATAATTTACAAACACATCCGAACATTCTTTGAAATTTGTGAACCAACCTGCACCAACAGCCGCTATCATTGCCGCTCCCATTCCTGGCCCTTGCTCAGTTTCTAAGGTTACAACTGGAGTGTTGAAAATATCAGCTTGCATTTGTAACCAATCTTTATTTTTAGCTCCCCCTCCAACAGAAACTATTTGTTTAAAGGACTTATTAAAATATGTGCGCATAATTTCTTGAGAATCACGCAAAGAATATGTAATCCCTTCCAATACAGCCCGTGAAAAGTGATTTCTCGTATGATTGATATCTATTCCTAAAAAAGTACCTCTTATTTTACTATCTGTATAAGGTGTTCGTTCACCAGAAATATAAGGTGCGAATAAAAGTCCATCTGATCCAGGTGAGATTTCATTAATATCATCTAACAGTGTTTCAAATGATTGTTCTGGAGTAAATGTATCTTTATACCAATTCAAACTGCTTCCAGCAGCCAAAGTAACACCCATCGAATAATATTGATTTGAGGCTACATGATTAAAGAAATGTAAATGACCATCATAGTCTATTTTTCCATCTTCTTCATAGGTGAGAAAAACTCCTGATGTACCAATACTTGCCATCGCTTGTTCTGGTCGAACAATTCCTGCTCCTATTGCACCACACGCATTATCTGCTCCACCAGCAAAAATCGGTACTTCATTTTCAATACCCAGTTCCAAGGCTATATCTTCATCTAATATACCTACACGGTCTTCAGAATTTACTAAAGGCGGACAGATCGAATCGTCTATTTCAAATTTTTGTAATATCGTTGAGTTCCACTCTTTTTTAGAAACATCCAATAATAAAGTTCCGGCTGCATCTGAATAATCCATATTATAAGTGCCAGTTAGTTTATATCTTAAATAATCTTTTGGTAGTAAAAATTGAGCGGTCTGTTCCCAAACTTCAGGTTCATTTTCCTGAATCCACAAAATTTTAGGTAGAGTAAATCCCTCTAGTGCTTTGTTTTTAGTAATCTTAATTAAATCTGTACCTAATACTTCAGTGATCATTTCGCATTGTTTAGTTGTTCGAACATCGTTCCATAAGATAGCATTTCTTAATGGTGTTCCATCTTCGTTTAAGAGGACTAAACTATGCATTTGTCCAGAAAAACTTATTCCCTCAATCTCTGTAGCAGCATCCGGCACCAATTGAATGATGTCTTTAATTACTTGTTTACTCGCTTTAAACCATTCTTCAGGATCCTGCTCACTATACCCTCTTTGAGGTGTGAATAACGGGTAATTAGCAGTTGAAGTTTCTACAACGTGTCCCTCTTTATTAACTAAAATACCTTTCAATCCACTTGTTCCAAGGTCTAATCCCAGTACATATGACAAATTATTTCACCATCCTTGTATATTTCTTTAACTATTTTTCGGTTGGTTAGTTTATTTATCTAACTAACTAAATTGTAAATGAGTTATAAAAGAATGTCAAGCGCTTACATAATTATTTTAAAATTTATTTATTGTCCACACAGATCATAAACTTGCAAAAATAGACCAGTTAGTTTACAATTAAAACCAACTAGATCGACTGAAAGGAATTAGCCTTATGATTAATAATCATGCTTTAATGAGCGATACAAATGTTCATGAAATCATCTCAGAAATAATCAATCATCCAGAAATCTCTCGCTCTGAAATTTCTCATAGTACAGGGATAAACAAAGCCACTGTGTCAGCGGTTGTTAAAAAGCTTATTGATCAAGCATATGTTGTAGAAACTGGAACAGGAAGTGCCTCCACTTCAGGAGGACGAAAACCTATTTTATTGAAAATCAATAAAAAATCCGGGGTTTCAATAAGTTTTGACATTCGGTTTGATAAGGTTAGTTATATGGTTAATCACTTAAATGGTGATGTTATAGAAGTAAATTCCATTGAAAAAAATATGGATCGTAAAAATGTCGTTCCCACTATCGAGAAAATATTTTTACAAATAAAAGAAAAGTTGACAAGCTCTCCTTTTGGAATTATTGGTATTGCTATTGCAATACATGGAATAATCTCAAATAATCAGATTGTATTTACACCTTATTATGATCTCAGTCAAATAGACTTACAAAAAGAATTGGAAGAACGTTTAAAAGTCCCAATCTTAATCGAAAACGAAGCAAACTTAGCGGCTATGGCTGAAGCAGCTTTAGATGTCAATCATACAAATATAATAACTTGTAGTATTCATACCGGTATTGGAGCGGGAATTATTATTGAAGGTAAGCTTTATAAAGGGTATCAAGGGCAAAGCGGTGAGATAGGACATACGACACTTTACCCTGGTGGCATTCAATGTCCTTGTGGAAACAAAGGGTGTTTTGAACAGTACTGTTCCCATAATGCAATTGTGAATTTTTATAGAAAAGCCAATCAAGATGGGTTGCTAAATTTAAATGATTTAATCGTTGGTTACATGGAGAATGATTATGTGGCTTTAAAAATCATAGATGAATTTTCTAAGAATTTAAGCATCGGTATCGCAAACTTATTGGGGACTTACGGGCCTGATATACTTTTGATTAATAGTGAAATCGTCCGAGCTCTCCCAGTCATTCTTGAAAATATTCAAGATCGATTGAGTCAAACAATTTATAAAGGTACTCCTGTTAGGTTATCAAAAGTATCCAGACATGCTAGCCTATATGGTGCAACTGTATTAAATATCGAGAATTTTTTTGGGGTCGATTCACTGCAACTTTCATTCAATAAACCAAAAGAATAATAAAAAGCCTAAATTCATTTGAATTTAGGCTTTTCTATTTCTTAATTTTCAGCAAACTCATCATATACTTGATTTAAAACTTGTTCAAAAGCTTCGACTGGCTGAGCCCCTGAAACAGCGTACTTATTGTTAAATACAAAGAATGGTACGCCTTGAACACCAATTTGTGACGCTTCGAAGATATCATTGACGACTTCTGCATCATATTCTTTTTCATCCGCTAAAATTTCACGAATGCGTGATTCTTCTAAACCAACGCTCGCTCCTACTTGTACAAGTAATTCTACATCATCAATCAATTCACCATTTAAGAAAAAGGCTTTATACATTTGATCGAAAAATGCATACCCTTTTCCTTCTGTTTTCGCATATTGAAAAACGCGATGAGCTGGGAAAGTATCTGTTAATTTCATATCTTCAAAGTTATAATTTAGTCCCGTTTGATTAGCCATTTGAGTCACTTGGTCTGTCATTTGCGTTATTTGTTCTTCAGACGCATTCTTCCGATCCATCATTGCTTGAATATAAGTTTTACCCGGTTCGTACTTAGCTCCCGGTTCTAATTGATAACTTTTATACTCAATTTCTACCTCATCCGCATGTTCAAAATTCTTCAGTGCTTTTTCTAAATGTGTTGCCCCGATGTAGCAAAATGGGCACACAAAATCAGACCAAATTGTTATTTTCATTCTTTTTCTCCTCATCTACGCTTGCTTTTTGTGCATTTTTTATTTCTTCTTCCGGTCCACAAATACCTGTTTCAAGGTCGCAAATAAAGCCACCGGACAAATCAATATTTTCTAACCCTTTTAATTCTATCACATTATTTAATTTAATCTTGCTTTCAGACATATAGCCCACATCCTTTACAGCCTCTATCTTACCTTATATCTTGAATTAGAACAAATTTCTAAATTATGGCTCAATACAATCAAGATTTTTCTTTTTTTCTAGTATACTGAACAAAATAACATACAGGAAGGTGAGCTCATGACACTTGATTATTCCAAAGTAACATTCAAAGATAGTATAAAAGTAGGTTCTGATGATGCACCTTTAAAAATAGTAGAATATATTAACTTACGCTGCCCTGATTCAAAACATTACGAAGAAGAAATTGCTCCTCACTTATTTGAATATATTATAGAGGGAAAGGTTCAAAGAGTTTTAAAACATTTTGACAAGGAAAAATACCCTCTCGAAGTAGGAAATTTATTAAATCAGTACTTAGATTATGAGAAACAAGATGCGACCTATCGATTAATGAAAGTATTCTTTCAAAACCAGGACATCTGGGGCAAGTATCGGTTAACTCAAATTCCTCACTTTGCTAGCCTAAATGGTTTTGAGTTACAAGAAAATAACTTAAAGCAAGCTCAACGAATTAGTAAAGAAGTCGAAGAAGCAAACATCGAATTGATTCCAACAATTTTTGTAGGTCAAAAGGCCTTTGTAGAAACAATTGAATTCGATGAATTCATGAAAGCATTAGAAGAACAACTCTAATTTGTAGATAACATGAGCTTGCGCTTATGAAATTGAAAAATGGAGTTGTAAATTATAAAAACTTAGTTCTTAACCTTTGTAGTCACCTTTTCCTTTCTGATATCCTTAATTTAATGAAAAGAATAGGAGTGAATAGGAATGGATGAAAAACTCAAGAAAAAAGTGGGTCTAAACGGTTTATTTTTAGCCTTAACCCTTGTCGTTAATGCTCTTGGTGCATTTGGCTTTATTAACGGCACTACACAATCGGATGTATCGAATGAATATTTCACACTGATAACACCCAGTTCTACAACATTTAGTATCTGGTCCGTTATTTACGGCTTACTTATAGCCTCTTTAGTGGTGATGTATTTAAAGCGGGACGAAAAATATTATGAACGAGTAATCAATAAAATTACTCCGTATTTCATCATCTCATGTATATTAAATATGGCTTGGATTGTTTTATTTTCTTTCGTACTTGTTGAACTTTCAACACTATTTATTTTTGGCTATGCTATTGTTTTAGCTTTAATTTGCCAGCAACTGATGCGCTTGCATGAAAAAAATAGATGGCTGCTCCCTTTAACGTTTGGACTATATACTGGCTGGTTAATGATTGCTACTGTAGTAAACGTTGCAAGTTCACTAGTCAAAATAGAATGGAATGGTTTTGGCCTTTCAGATGATATCTGGGCCTTAATCATTCTAATCGTAGCGGCTGCGTTAGTTATTGGGGTTTCACTTGCCGTTAAAAATGCGGCTTTACCTTTATCGGTTGCTTGGGCTTATTTTGGAATTTATCAAAGTTTACTCAATGAACACACGGGTGATTATAGTCTGTTAGGAATAGTAGCTATTGGAGGTCTTGTTGTTCTTATCGGTTATGCCGGTATTCAATTTTATAAAAACCAATACCAAGTGGTTTCCTCTTAAAAAGAAAAATAAAAGGATAACACCAAAATTTCAGGTGTTATCCTTTTTAGTTTTACTCAACGATTTCTTTTACTCGTCCCACTCGTCCGTCTTCAAGTTTCACTTTAATGCCATGAGGATGGGTAGCTGAATTGGTAAGAATACGAGCAACAACCCCTTCAGTTAACTCACCAGAACGTTGATCTTGTTTTTGTACGACTTGAACCTTCTGTCCAACTTGTATGTCCTTACGATTTTTTCCGTCCATGTAATCCCCCTTTAACTTTGATTCTTAAAATTTTACATTCCGTCACTTAGACTCTTTATATTTCGCATACAATCCCTCTATGTATTTTGTGATATTTTCATCATAATCAGGATAAGGATATGCTAAATGATCAGCCACTTCCTTAGAAACTTCTCTAAATAATTGCATAATATCAAATAAGGATTCCCATGTTTCTTCATAACTATTTAGATTATACGTTTTTAATATTCGTTCCCATAGGTCTTTACTTACATATTTTTCTAAAAATCGATAGTGTTTCCCAATACTAACCGAAAAATTCGTCTCAAAGCCCACTTTCCAAGAAAGCATCCGATACAATTCTTCCCGTAAATTTCTATTTAGATAATTCGCGGCGTAAGGCATTTCTTCACGATAAATCCCTTTGACGACATAGGTTGCAATCCACCAGAATTCATTACAACAATCATCAAAGTAAGCCCCTATAGGTTCTTGAATATGGTATGAAGTATTGGTTGGAAGGGGAAAATCTCCTACCAACTGATCTTTATCCATTAATATTTTAATGAGTGATTCACTCGATAAATAAACATCTAACTCTTCTAATGGCACAATCGTTAAATCCATACGTTTTCCATCTTCAAATAACATCAAATATGCCTCCCAATTCCCTAATTGAGGTGCGTATAACGTCATTGATTCAGGTTTTTGTAGAAAGATTCGTTCACCAAACATATCCAACCAAGAATCATCTTTTTTAAATGCTTGTTTATCAGTGACAACAAACGTAATATCAAAATCTTGCAATGCATCCGGCTTTATCAAAGGATGTATGCGTGAACCTTCCATTCCCACAACTTTAATTAAATCGCTATTTTGTGCGAAAGATAAAATAGTATCTATAAACTCTTGATCTGATCTCACTTGAATCCTCCCATTATATAGTATTTACAAAACTAAATTTCAATTTCAAATAATAAAGGCGTATGATCTTGGCGGTCCCCTGAGTCAATCATTTCAGAAGTGAGAACTTTATCCGCAATTCGATTACTCACTAACCAATAATCAATTCTCCAGCCTGAGTTATTTATTTTACTTGTTATTGCTCGCTGATTCCACCACGTATACTTTCCTTCAACATCCCCATGTAAATAACGGAAAGTATCCGTAAATCCTGCATCTAATAACTTCGTAAAACCTTCTCGCTCTTCATCCGTAAAGCCTGCTGACAAATGGTTACGATCTGGATTAGCTAGGTCTATTTCTTTATGTGCTACGTTATAGTCTCCAGTCGCAATCACCGGTTTTTCCCTATCTAAAGCAGTTAAATACGCTCGATATTTTTCATCCCAAATCATACGTTCTTCAAG
>DAIOTF010000026.1:0-17585 GCA_036752165.1 Atopostipes sp. | reverse complement strand
TCATTATTAAGTGATTATCAAACGCAAGATGAGACAGATCACTTATTTATTAATGATTCTGAAGAATTAAATCGAATTAAACAATCTCTAATCGATACCATTCAAAATGCTGGTTATTCAGAGGTAGCTAACCAATTACAAGTTGAAAACCTTACAATTGAAGATTTAACTGAAATATTTGAACGTCTGACTTCAGAAGTAGCATCAACAGAAGAAGTTGAAATTGATGAGATAGAAGAAGTAGAAGACATTGAAGAGGCTGAAGAATCTTCAGAGGAAACTCTTGAAGAAGATAAAACAATTCAAGAATTGATTGTAGAAGAAGCAGAAACTCTTGAAGTGAATGAAACTGAAGAAGAAGTAGAAGCGACTGAAGTATCTTTAGAAGAAACTTTTGAAAAAACTGTCGCAGATCAAAAATTGATTGTAGAAGAGGTTGAAACTCTTGAAGTATTTGAACAAGGAGAGGTAGAAGTTGCGCCTGAAGAACCTGAAGAAATAGTTCAAGAAATTTCCAATGAAACAAATGAAGTACATAGCGAAGAATCAGAAATAGTTACTGAAACATTAGAAGTTACTACTCCTGAACCAGAAGCAGCAAATGCTATGGCTACCTCGGCTCAAGTGATGAGTCGCACGGCCACAACGGCTGAAGAAAAAACAGTTATACATACTGTGAAATCCGGTGAAACTTTAAATGCAATCGGACGTCGTTATGGTGTGTCTGCTGATCATATCGCGGCAATAAATAATTTAGCCAATAAAAATGTGATTCGAGTGAATCAACAACTATTAATAAAAGATAGTCCAGAAGATTTGAGTCAAATAAATCGACCGCTAACAAATGCTGAATTTATTAATGTCATTGGAGAACATGCCAGAGAAGTTGCAGCAAGCAATAATTTATATGCCTCAGTAATGGTCGCTCAAGCAGCGTTAGAATCGGGTTTTGGAAAGAGTACATTATCATCTGCACCTAACCATAACTTATTTGGGATTAAAGGTTCTTATAATGGCGATTCTGTTACAATGCAAACAAAAGAATATTACAATAGTACGGGTTGGATCACAATCTATGATAAATTTAGAAAGTATCCAAGTTTTAGAGAGTCTCTATTAGACAATGCGTATATTCTTCGAAATGGGACTTCTTGGGATTCAACCTTTTATGCAGGAACTTGGTTAGAAAACGCAAAAACGTTCCAAGATGCTACAAGTTGGTTACAAGGTCGTTATGCGACTGATCCAACATATGCAGCTAAATTAAACAATTTAATTGCTGCTTATGATTTAACACGATTTGACTCACCTTATCAGTTAGTAGAAGAAATTGTTGAGGAAATGGAAAAGGATGTTAAACCTTCAACAAGTACCCAAAAACCAGCGGAATCGAATCCTTCAGAAAATACGAACACGACAACTTATACGGTAAAAAGTGGGGATACATTATCACGTATTGCTCGAATTTATAATACAACTGTCTCAGAATTGAAAGCACTAAATAATTTACGTTCTGATTTAATTCTTATCGGGCAGAAATTAAAAGTAAATAAAGCTGAAGAAGTTTCGAATGAAACGTCAGTAACTCCGACACCAACGCCAAGTACGCCAGCACCTTCTTCGAATGAGACCTATACGGTGAAGAGTGGGGATACACTAACGCATATCGCTACAAGATATGGTATGAAGGTGTCAGAATTAAAATCTTTAAATAATTTACGCTCAGATTTAATTATTGTAGGGCAAACACTGAAAGTGAAAGAGAAAAGTTCTATTCCAACTCCTACACCACCAGCACCTACAAATCCGACGACACCATCTTCAACAACCTCATCGGCTACTTATACAGTGAAAAGTGGGGATACGTTGTCAGCGATTAGTCGTCAATACAATACAAGTGTTTCTGCACTAAAAGCTTTAAACAATTTGAAATCCGATCTTATTTTCGTAGGTCAAACATTAAAAGTTAATGGACAATCATCAACATCTGCTCCAAAACCTACCACGCCATCGTCGACATCGACATCAGGCGCAACACATACTGTAAAAAATGGTGATACTTTATCGGGGATTAGCATTCGTTACAATACAACCGTTTCTGAACTGAAACGATTGAATAATTTAACATCAGATTTGATTTTTGTCAATCAAAATCTAGTCGTTAATGCGGGTACAAAATCAGTGACGTCATCAAGTAATTCAGCTGATACAAGTGCTTCTAATTCAAGTAGTACTTCAAGTACAGCAAATACGCATATTGTTAAAGCGGGTGAAACATTATCCGGAATTGCGACACGATACAATATATCCGTTTCAACTATCGTTTCATTAAACAAATTAGCAAATGCAAACTTGATTCATGTAAACCAGCGATTAGTGGTTGGTCAAGCAACTTCAAGTTCGACACAAGCTTCATCAACTAATACAGCAAATACTCAAAATAACTCTAATACTCATCGAGTAGTTGCAGGCGATACATTGTATGATTTAGCATTAAAAAATAAAACAAGTGTTTCAGCAATTAAAGCCAAAAATAATCTAAATACAGACTTAATCTTTGTAGGTCAAACATTAAAGATTTAGAGAAGCGTGTGTTTGCTTAATAATAGAAATATGCTAAAATACTAGAGATGAAAGAATTAAATACGATAAAAATGATTTAGGAGTAGTAAGTGCATCTTTTTTTCAGCGAGTACATGGTTGGTGTGAATGTACAAAAAGAGAACTGAACTCACCTATTTAATGTTGAAAAGGATTTATACATGAAATTTCAACCGTTATCCGCGTTAAGGATTCTGAGAGAACAACACGTTTTGTTCTAAAATTAGGTGGTACCGCGATTAAACGCCCTATAAACAGTTCACAATTGAATTGTTTATAGGGCTTTTTAAATGAAAAGGGGAGAGTAATTTATGAGTTTCAATCATATTGAAGTCGAAGAAAAATGGCAGAACTATTGGAAAGAAAATAATAGTTTTAAAACAGAAGAACATTCAGATAAAGAGAAATTTTATGTATTAGATATGTTCCCTTATCCGTCCGGAGAAGGATTACACGTCGGACATCCTTTGGGTTATACAGCAACAGATATCTTGTCACGTATGAAACGTGCTCAAAATTATAATGTTTTACATCCAATGGGTTGGGATGCTTTTGGTTTACCAGCTGAACAGTATGCACTAGATACCGGAAATGATCCAGCTGAATTTACAGAAAAAAATATCGCAACCTATAAAAAACAAATTCAAAGTCTAGGATTCAGTTATGACTGGTCACGTGAAATTAACACGACCGATCCTTCATACTACAAATGGACACAATGGATTTTCACAAAGCTTTATGAAAAAGGATTAGCTTACCAAGATGAGGTTGCTGTAAACTGGTGTCCAGCATTAAATACAGTACTTTCTAACGAAGAAGTGATTGATGGCGTAAGTGAACGTGGAGGCCATCCTGTATACCGTCGTCCAATGAAACAATGGATGCTTAAAATTACGGCTTACGCTGAACGTTTACTTGAAGATTTAGATAAAGTGGACTGGCCTGAAAGCATTAAAGAAATGCAAAGAAACTGGATTGGCCGTTCAGAAGGAGCAATTGTTCAATTCCCAGTGATCGATTCGGATATTGTTTTAGAAACTTACACAACGCGTCCAGATACGCTGTTTGGAACAACTTATGTCGTGATTGCGCCAGAACATAAAGAACTCTCTAGTCTTGTTCCAGCTTCACATAAAGAAGCAGTGGAAGCGTATGTACAAAAAGTAGAAATGAAGAGTGAATTAGAACGAACAGGCACAAGTGATGAAAAAACAGGTTTATTTACAGGTGCATACGTCACGCATCCACTAACCGGTGAACAATTACCTCTATGGGTTGCTGATTATGTTCTAGCTTCTTATGGGACAGGTGTTGTAATGGCGACACCGGCTCATGATGAGCGTGACTATGCGTTTTCTACAAAATATGATCTACCAATTCGTCCAATTATCGACCTGCCAGAAGGTGAAGAATTGCCTTACACGGGAGACGGCGAACATATTAACTCTGAGTTTTTAGATGGTCTTCATAACGAAGAAGCTATTGGTAAAATGATTGATTGGTTAGAAGAGAACAATAAAGGAAACCGCGAAGTGAATTACCGTCTGCGTGACTGGGTATTCTCTCGTCAGCGTTATTGGGGTGAACCGATTCCAATTATTCATTGGGAAGACGGAACATCAACAATTGTTCCTGAAGAAGAATTACCAGTGATTTTACCAAAAACAGAAAATATCCACCCATCAGGCACTGGTGAATCACCACTCGCAAACATTGAAGAGTGGGTAAATGTAGTCGATCCTGAAACAGGAATGAAAGGGCGCCGTGAGACAAATACTATGCCTCAATGGGCAGGCAGTTCATGGTATTTCTTACGCTTTATCGACCCGCACAATGACGAACAACTTGCGGATCCAGAAAAATTAAAAGAATGGTTACCAACGGACTTATATGTTGGTGGAGCGGAACATGCGGTACTTCACTTACTTTATGCTCGTTTCTGGCACAAATTCCTTTATGACATTGATGTAGTTCCAACAGATGAGCCATTCCAAAAGTTATTTAACCAAGGTATGATTCTGAAAGATGGCGACAAGATGTCAAAATCTCGTGGAAACGTCATTAATCCAGATGAAATTGTGGATCAATATGGTGCGGACACATTACGTTTATACGAAATGTTCATGGGACCTCTAGAAGCTGCGAAAGACTGGACGGATGAAGGAGTAGAAGGAGCTCGACGATTCTTAGACCGTGTATGGCGACTATTTATTGATGAAGAAGGTAAATTGCGTGACCGCATCACGACATTTAACGATGGGTCGCTAGATATTGTTTACAACCAAACAGTGAAAAAAGTAACTGATGATTTTGAAACATTGCAATTCAATACGGCGATTTCTCAATTAATGGTTTTCGTGAATGAAGCGTATAAGGTAGATGGCTTACCGGTTGATTATGTGAAAGGCTTTATTCAGCTACTTGCGCCAGTTGCACCTCATATGGGTGAAGAATTATGGCAAAGAGTAACACAAAGTACTGAAAGTATTTCATATGAACCATGGCCAACTTATGATGAAGAAAAACTCGTTTCAGATGAAATAGAAGTCGTCTTCCAAATCAACGGAAAAGTTCGAGGAAAAGCAAATGCTTCACGCTCGATTTCAAAAGAGGATTTAGAAGCACTCGCCCTCAGCAATGAAAACATTCAACAACACCTTGAAGGACTAACGGTTCGAAAAGTAATCGTCATTCCTGGAAAATTAGTAAATATCGTAGCTAACTAAGGTGTGAAGAAAGAACGAAGTTTTATTAAAGTCGCATCCTGTCGTTGCTATATGTTCCTTAAAAATGTAAAATAGGGATAAGATGGAAAAAGAGCTAAATGCTCTTTTTTCTTTTTGTACAGCTATTTCATGACAGGTGAAAGAAGGATTTTTAAAAATGAATAAAGAACAAGAAATACAAAAAGATAATCGGATGGTGACGGGTTCGTCTTGGATGACACTAGGAAGTATCGTCTCGCGCATATTAGGTGCAGTATATATTATTCCGTGGATGGCATGGATGGGTACACAAGCACAGGCGGATTCAGCCCATGCATTGTTTCAGGTGGCTTATAATCCTTATGCTTTTTTCTTAGCCATTGCAACGGCAGGGGTTCCTTCATCGATATCAAAGCAAGTGAGTCATTTTAATGCGCTTGAAGAATATGAAATCTCAAAGAAGATCTATAAACAAGGCCTCTTTTTAATGGGAATTACCGGTTTCGTATCGGCGGCTCTATTATATTTTATTGCCCCGACAATTGCGGGTGGAAGTGCGATTGCGGATGTTGATTCGGCTACTTACGTCATTCGGTCCCTCGTTCCGGCTTTACTTTTAATTCCCTCGCAAGCCGTAACTCGTGGATTATTCCAAGGACACGGACGTATGCGCGAACCAGCGATTTCGCAAATTATTGAACAACTGATGCGTATCGTATTTATTTTGGGCTCAGCCTATACGATTCGTCAAGTACTCAGTGGTGAAGTAGTTACTGCCGTTGGTTATTCAACGTTTGCGGCCTTTATTGGAGCACTTTTCTCCTTTGGTTATTTACTAATCCGTTTAAAACAAGTACCAACCGCATTAAATCGAGAAGTGGATGAAAGTAAAAATGCCATTCAAGTATCCACACCCTCGATTTTCAAACAAATAATTATTACGGCGATTCCTTTTGTTATTATGTCAACAGGAATTATTATAATGAACTTAATTGATCAACAAACGATTAGTCCAATTATGCATTTTTTCAACGAAAACATTTCGGATGAAACGATTCAACAAAATTTCGGAATCATATCCGCAAATGCCTATAAATTGAGTACGATTATCGCAGCATTTGGGTCAGCATTAGCGATTACTTCCGTACCATTAATGAGCGAGTTAGTATCGAAAAAACAATACCGTCAAGTGGCTTATCAATTTGAACAATCGATTCAACTATTAATGTTTATCATGATACCAGCTGTTATTGGAATGTTTGTCGTAGCTGAACCGTTTTATACCATTTTTTATGGGTATAATGCATTTGGGGTAGTAGCGACAAGAGTTTATGCAGTGACAAGTTTATTTATCGGGGCCTATCTGGTATTAGGAAATATTATTCAATCCGTGAATTTACGAAGAGCTGGGGTATTTGCCCTTGGTGCTGGAATTGTAACCAAATTAATCACACAGCCCATCTTTTTGAGAGTTATGGGTGAAATTGGGATGCTCTATGCAACAATGTTAGCCCTCACGGTAACTATAGGGCTTATGATGCGAGCAATGTATAAGTTTACAAAGTACTCATTAAGTTTCGTTGCGAGAAGAACGTTATTAATTCTTATTTTGTCATTAATTATGGGAGTTATGACTTATGGAACGAGTGCCTTCTTAGATTTATTCATTAATTTTGGAAGTCGTTTCCAATCTTTAATCGCAATGTTAATTGTGGGAGTCGTCGGTGTTGTTGTGTATGGTTACTTAACATTGAAAACAGGTCTTGCAGAAAGTGTAATCGGACCACAAGCTACAAGTTTACGAAAAAAATTACGTATTAAATAATGAGCTAGGAGTTATAAAGATGAGATTAGATAAATTACTGGCACATACTGGGTTTGGAACAAGAAAAGAAGTTAAAAAAATTATTAAAGATGGTTATATTGAAGTGAACGGTGAAATTCAAAAAAATGTTGGGTTGAAAGTCGATCCTGAAATTGATGATATTCGAGTAGGGGGCGAGCGGATTTACTATGAAGAGTTCGTTTACTTTATGCTCAATAAGCCAGCTGGCGTCATTAGTGCGACTGAAGACTACATGCATGAAACAGTGATTGATTTATTAGAACCTGCCGACTCAGTCCAAGACCCTCATCCAGTCGGTCGCTTAGATATGGATACAGAAGGCTTGCTTATTTTGACAAATGATGGTCAACTGACGCATCAATTAACGTCTCCTAAAAAACAAGTCGATAAAGAATATTATGCCTTGATTGAAGGAATTGTAACGGAAGAGGATATCAAAACATTTAATGAAGGTATTGTCTTAATTGAAGAGGATGAAGAATATACAACGATGCCGGCAACACTAGAAATTGTTTCGGTAGACGAAGATGCGAATGAATCTGAAATTAACGTCACGATTCAAGAAGGTAAGTTTCATCAAGTTAAGCGGATGTTCCATGCAGTAGGAAAAGAAGTGCTGTATTTGAAACGTGTGCGGATGAATGAGTTGAAACTCGATGAGAGCCTACCTCTCGGAGAATACCGTCGCTTAACTGAAGAAGAATTGGAACTTTTACAACCTTAATTAATAAAGCGAGCGCAATGAGCAATCAGAAATAACTGGTTAGTCCTCATTGCGCTTTTTTAGTGGAATCATGTTTAATAGTGGTTATAAATATATTATGGCCTTGTTTAAGTCGTTTAATAGTGGTTATAAATAAATTATAGCCCTGTTTAAAATACTATTAACGAAAGGTAACCACCAGCTAAATACATAAGGGAACTTAGACCGATTATTTTTAAGATTTGAATATTTGATTCATTCACTTCACCTGTTTGGTCGTATTTTTGACTAGGTGTTTGGAACACAATCAGCATAAATAGAATAAATAATCCGACCATAAAAACACGACGTAAATATTGCATTAAAAGTAACCCTAGAAGGAAGGAAAACAAACTAAACAAGAATTTAGTCCTTTTTTTCATTTCATAGTATCCTCATTTCTTTCAAACTATACAACCTAAAAATTCTGCCTTCTTATCATAAGGGATTTGGAAGAAAAAATCATGGAATCTTCTAAAAAATCACAAGTTCTTCATAAAAACAGGAAGATGCTTGATAATTTGCGTAGGTAAAGTTACGTAATGAGTGAGTGCTAATTCATCCGCAGCAGCGCTATGAATATAAACCGCACTTAATAAGGCTTCTTTTTTATCAGTAAATTGGCCAAGTAAACTCCCGATAATGCCGGCTAGAGTATCACCCATCCCACCAGTGGCCATTGACGGATTTCCGGCCGTATTTTGCCAAATTTCATCTTTTACATAAACTTCAGTCCGGTCTTTTTTCAGTATGACAGATGCCTGTAGTCGCTGCGCTTCTACTCGATTTTTTTCTATGTTGTCTGCTGACGGCTGGATTCCTGTCAAAGCTTTCCATTCGCCAAGATGAGGAGTTAAAACCACTTTGGAATTTGGTAGATGAATGTCTTCTTGCGCGAATAAAGCCAATCCATCGCCGTCGATAATGAGCCACTGTTCCTCCGTTACCGACTTTAAAGTTGTTTGGAAAATAGCTAAAGACTCTTTTGAACGACCTAAACCTGGTCCAATAAGTACCGCATCTGCTTTTTGAATATTTTTGGTTAATGCCTCTTGATCAAACATATTGATAAACATAGCTTCTGGATGGCGCGCATGCAAAGCATATAAGTTGTTCGGGTCCGTAGCTACAGTTACTAAACCAGCGCCTGCATAGAGCGCAGCGCCAGCACTTAACGTAATCGCTCCACCCATGTTTTCATTCCCACCAACACATAGAATATGGCCCATTTTATTTTTGTATGTTTCTTGATCTCTCTCAGGGAACCATTGAGAGACAAGCTCTCTAGTTATTTGATTCATAATCTCCCACCTTGAATTTAGTTAGACCTATTATACCGTCAAATGAATGAAAATATCAAAAATCTCTCGTCTAGCATTTCATAGTCCTTTTTTATCTATCTAAAAAATGGTATGATTGACCTACAGATTTTAATTTTCTAGGAGGAGAAACATGACAGAGATAAATTGGAAAGAAATTGTCGAAGATTATAAAGATGACTTTTTAGATGATTTAATTGCTTTATTAAAAATAGATAGTGTGCGTGATGATGACGCAGCAACAGAAGAATTTCCAGTCGGGCCAGGCCCAGTAGAGGCGTTAGATGCCTTTTTAGAAATCGGAAAACGAGACGGTTTTGAAACGGAATCTTTTGATAATTGGGCCGGACATATTGAATATGGTGAAGGCGAGGAGTTAATGGGAATCCTCGGTCACGTTGATGTGGTGCCAGTAGGATCAGGTTGGGATACAAACCCATTCGACCCGGTGATTAAAGACGGTCGTATTTATGCGCGTGGTTCAAGTGATGATAAAGGACCAACGATGGCTGCTTATTATGCGTTGAAAATTATTCGTGACTTAAAGTTACCGGTTTCGAAACGTGCCCGTGTCATTATTGGTACAGATGAAGAATCCGGCTGGGGCTGTATGGATCACTACTTGAAAGTAGCTGAAACACCAGATTTTGGATTCTCTCCGGATGCCAATTTCCCAATCATTAACGGTGAAAAAGGAAACGTCAGTATCCAGTTAAATTTCAAAGGTGAAAACGACGGTGACACGCGTCTCGTCTCTTTTGATTCTGGCTTACGTCCGAATATGGTGCCACAAGATGCAGAAGCAGTTGTAGAAGTTCCGAATGCTGAAGAAGTTCAAACTCAATTTGAAGACTTCTTAGTTAATCATCCAGTCAAGGGTGAGCTTACAGTTGATGGTAATCAAGTGAAGATTGTAGTCATTGGTCAAGCTTCTCACGGTGCGCAACCAGCGAATGGGATCAATGCGGCTACTTATCTAGCAGCTTTCTTAAACCAGTTGCCCTTTGAAAAAGATGCCAAAGCTTTCTTACATGTAACCACAACTTATTTACATGAAAATACGGATGGTCAGAAATTAGGGATTGCTCACAACGATGAGTTAATGGGCGAGTTAACTTCAAACTTCGGAATCTTTAAATTTGCCGAAGGTGAAGAGGGCTTAATCAATGCTAATATGCGCTTCCCTCAAGGCACAGACGGTGATAAAATCTTAGCCCAGTTTGAGGAAACATTAAAAGATGAAGAGGTTTCAGTTGAGATTGTGGGGCTTTCAAAAGAACCCCATTATGTTCCAAAAGAAGACCCTCTTGTTGAGACGTTATTAAATGTTTACCACAAACAAACCGGTTTAGAAGCTCATGAAATGGTAATCGGTGGAGGTACGTATGGTCGACTATTAGAACGTGGCGTGGCGTTTGGTGCAATGTTCCCAGATAGTATTGACACAATGCATCAAGCCAATGAATTTATGGCCATTGATGACTTGATGAAAGCTATGGCGATTTATGCGGAGTCCATTTATGAATTAATTAAATAGAAGTAAATTAAAACAACGGTTTAGCCAGCCGTTGTTTTTCATTTGAGACTTTCGAATGGTTGAGCTATGAATTATACCTTTAAAACCTATATAATAAGAACAGGTTTTAAAGAATACGGAACGCTTAGCCAATAACAAACGAATACATATGGAGGAAACGATAATGAATAAAGAAAAGAAAATTAAAATTTTACAAGATGTTATACAAATAGAGACTGTAAATGATAATGAAGTCGCAGTCGCAGAGTATTTTAAAAATCTATTAAATGAGTATGGAATAGACTCAAAACTTGTAGAGTATAGCCCGACGCGTGCGAACTTAGTGGCTGAAATCAAAGGAGAGAAGCCAGGTAAAGTTTTAATCTTTAATGGGCACTCAGATGTTGTAGCTGCAGGCGATCCAGAGGAATGGACACATCCACCTTTTGCAGGTGTGATTGAGGACGGAAAGCTTTACGGTCGCGGTGCAACAGACATGAAAGCTGGTCTAACTGCCTTAGCTCTGGCAATGATCGAAATTAAAGAACAGGACCTTTTAAAAGCTGGGACGATTCGCTTCATTATAACAGTAGGCGAAGAGATTGGAATGTATGGTTCAAAACAAATGACTGAAGAAGGTTATGTGGATGATGCGGATGCGATAATTGTCGGTGAACCAAAAATGGGCAATGGAAAGATTGTGACAGCTCACAAGGGTTCGGTTCAATATGAAATTGTTTCTTACGGCCGTTCAGCTCACAGTTCCATGCCTGAATTAGGTATTAACTCAATCCAGCAAATTGTTGACTTTATCCCAGTCGCTAATGAAAAAATAGCAGAAGCGGCAAGTAAAGGGGAAAATGAGAAGTTAGGTCGGATGTTAAATGCTTTTACAGTCATTGATGGTGGCGACCAAATTAATAGTATTCCAGCTATCACTAAATTAAAAGGAAATGGTCGAACAGTTCCTGAGGTCGACAATGAAATGTTCTTAGACGCACTAAATGCTTCAATTGATGAAATAAATAATCAAATTGAAGGGCGCTTAGAATTAAATATTATGCAAAATAATCCAGCTGTCGAAAGTGATTTTGATACAGATCTTATCCAATCCTTTAGAAATGTAGCAAATGTTGAAATCGAACCTGTAGGGATGACAGGAGCGACAGATGCTTCAAACTTTGGACGGATTGAAAAAGACTTTGACTTAGCGATTTATGGCCCAGGTGTCATGGAAGTGGCACATCAGGTCGATGAATATGTTGAGATTGAAGATTATTTAAACTTTATCGATCTTTATCAAAAAGTGGCACAAGATTATTTAAATAACTAATGACTGGAGTGAAGTAAAATGGAATATTATAAAATAGCGAATAGTACAGTCATGCTTGTATTGTGTTCTATTGTTATTTTAATCGTGGTTCTTCAAGCGATTATCTTTATACGAAAAGCCATCTCACGCGGTAAAGAATTGGGTATGGATGAGAGTATCATCAAACCAACGATAAAAAACAGTGTTTTATTATCTATTGTACCGTCTCTACCGGTAATTGTATTGATGTTGGCATTATCTGTGCCACTCGGTCGATATTTTCCGTGGCTCCGATTATCCGTAGTAGGCGGAGCAGCTTATGAGGGAATTGCTGCCAATATTGGGGCGCAGAGTGTTGGTTTAGAAGATATTTCAGACCCCAATTTAACCCCAGATCATTTTATCATCATTGCTTTTATTATGACAATCGGAATTGTCGGGGGAATGGTCTTTAATATATTATTTATGAAACAAATTGATAAAGCGGCAATTACTGCCCGCAACAAAGCGATGCGAACTGGATCAAAAGGGTTTTTAACTATTTTTTCAGCAGCTTTATTAGTTGCAATGTTGGCCGTTATTTCAACGCCTTATGTGTTAAATACTCAAAATATTGAAGCAATTATTGCTTTTCTATCGTCTGGGTTTGCGGTTTTAGGTTTGAATAAATTAGCGGACAAATTGAATAAGAGTGCTCTTAAAGAGTTCTCGTTTACGATTGCTTTACTAATAGGTATTGGTGCAGTAATCGTTTACACGAATCTATTTTAGGAGGAAAAGCAAATGAAAAATGAAAAAAAGTTAAATCAGGAAGAACGAGCATGGGCCTTTCATAATTCCATTAACTATTTAGGCATTATAACGACTCTAATTGCTTTAATCGCAATGTTCATGGTGCCGTTAGGAATTGCGTGGTATTATGAAGTTGAATTTAGTTTTAGAAAGGCTTTTCTTGCAAGTACTAGTTTACTAGCGATCTATGTACCGATGGCCGTAGCTGAGAATATTTCTTTCTATTCGGTTTTAGGTGCTGGAGGCATGTATCTAAGTTCAATTACAGGAAATATATTAAACTTAAAGTTACCAGTGGTTGTTTCAGCTCAAAAAATTGTGGGTGTTGAACCAGGAACAGAAAAAGGGGATGTCGTCGCCATTATTGCGGTAGGGGTTTCTTCATTAGTGACAACCTTTATTCTATTTATAGGAATGGCTTTAATTGGTACGTGGTTAGTACCTATTTTAAACCACCCAGCGGTAAAGCCAGGATTCGACAACGTTACACCTGCTTTACTTGGTGCCATTGCGATTCCACAATTTTTATCCAATAAAAAATTAGCCATTGCGCCTGTAACAATTGTAGTTGCTCTTTATTTATTCTTAGGAGCTACAAATTACGCAAGCTATCAAAGTTATATTTTGTTAAGTGTCATGCTGATTTCAGTAGCTATAGCTTACGCGCTTTACAAACGAAACTTATTAGATAACTAATGAAAATTTAAGAATCCATTGATACATTTGAGAAAATGCATCAATGGATTTTTTGATTTCGAAGAAAGTTTTATTCCTAAGAGAAATATAGTCTTCAGCGTCCACATAATTTATTTAGCTGGACGATAGAAGTTCCAACTTCCACGTAATTTATTTAGTTGGACGATAGAGGCCCCAACGTCCATGTAATTTATTTAGCTGGACGATAGAAGCCCCAACGTCCACGTAATTCATACTCATATCTAAAATAAACCCAAAAAAGACGCATGCAACAAGACATGCGCCCTGAAACCTATTCTTTTTCATTCATTGACCATTTCTTGATTAAACAGTAGCGTTTCACCTTCTTGTAGGACCATATGCGCACCTTCATAAGGATTGCCATCCACAGTTAACAATACTTCATTTGAACCATAATATTCAGATAGTGTATTGACTAAATTGAAGACATAGAACAACTCTCCAGTTGATCCAGCATTCATGTTTTCGACAAAGTCACTTGATACATCCGCTTCGACCACACCTGAATTGTTTTTAAATAAGTAATTAATTTCTGTACCTTCAGGTAATATATCGACCGCTTCAAAGCCTTCAGCTTCTCCAGAAAGCAGTTCTGTAATCGCAAGGCGGGCAGGATCATTCGTCATCAGTCTTAATTCTGCTTCGATTTTATCCATTCCCATCGCTTGCTCATCCGGTACATAGACAGTAAGGGGTATAATTTCTGCAACTTCTGTCTCAATCGCTTCAAGTTCAGAAGAAACTTCACTATCTTCTAGCTCCGTAACTTCTAGAACTAAGCCTACATCTTCAGCGTAATATCGTTTCGTCACAGACTCTTCAAAAGTATTTGTAACTTCGATTGTCTCATATGTTCCAGCAGGGACTTCAACCTCATAATTGACCGCCGTAATTTCATAAGTGGACTCCGTACCCGACCAACTCGTGCCAACCTCGATTGGTAATTTTAAAATAGTTTCTTCAGCCGTATCTCCGTCGGTTGTTCCAATACTTGTGAAGTTGTCTCGATAGTAAACTTCCCCCATTTGAAACGTTCGCACAATTTCATCTTCACGGTACTCCAGGATTTCCACGACCGTCGTCCCCGGATTTGAGATGGCCACTTGATAATAATTCTCTTGATTGAACTGAGGGTAACGAGTAAAGCTTGCGAATTCATTCCCTTCGCCATTATACGTATATAAAGCATTCTCAATTCTCGGCACCCAAGCTTCGAGGTCTTGATTCACCGACTCTTCCACGGGTTTCTCTTCATCTACTTCATCATCAGTCTCAGCAGGCTCTTCGCCAACTTGTTCAGTTGGTTCCTCTGGGGTAGGTTCTTCTTCAACTGTACGGTCGAATAACCCACACCCTCCTAAAATAAAAGCCAATAAGACGAGCGAAGTTAATGGTTTGTGCTTAGTAAACATTTTGACCAGCTCCTTCCTTTTCACTTTAATTCTGTGTATTCATTATACCATATGAAAATTAGCTGAAGAAATAAGTGAGGTGAGAAAATAATTATAGTTCTTCACTTATTTATAGTAGAATGGAGGAAGTGAAGAAAAATGAGGAGAGAGAATATGGCATTTAAAATTTATTTTGGAGCACCACTTTTTAACGAAATGGAACAAATGTACAATGCGTACGTTGTAAATAAAATCCGTGAAACGTATGGGGATAAAGTAGAAGTTTATCTTCCGCAAGAAAATGCATCGATTAATGATAAATCAGGATTCGCTGACTCAATAGCCATTGCACAAGGCGATAATGCGTATTTAGAAGAAGCGGATTTATTGATTGCCGTCTTAGACGGAGTAACACCAGATAGTGGTCTTTCAGCTGAGTTAGGATACTATTATTCCTTAGACCGTCCAATTCTTGGGTTATATACGGATAGCCGCCAAGGAACCCATGGAAACCAACAGAAAATTGACGCGCTCGATGAAATAGCTGAATCACAATTTTCTTATATTAACTTATATACGGTTGGCCTTGTTAAATTAAGAGGCGAAATTGTTAATCGCTCAGATAAACTAATCGAAAAAATTGGGGAATTTTTAGATTAAGTAGATTAAACTATAATTGGGGTGAAAGCATTGGGAAAACAGATGAAGATTGAATTAGCAGATATTACCACGTTAGAGGTAGATGCGATTGTGAACGCGGCGAATCGTTCCCTATTAGGTGGGGGCGGGGTTGATGGAGCTATTCATAAAGCTGCGGGTCCAAAATTACTAGAAGCGACGAAACAATTAGGTGGTGCCAAAACGGGTGAGGCAAAGATAACAGAAGGCTATAATTTACCGGCAAAATATGTGATTCATGCTGTCGGGCCAATTTACCGAAAGGGGAGTCAAGAAGAACAAGACTTATTAGCTTCCTGTTACACAAATGCTTTAGCTATTGCGGATGCCTATAAACTAAATTCAATCGCTTTTTCAGCCATCAGTACAGGGGTCTATGGTTTCCCACTAGAAGAAGCAACGGAAATTGCCGTTCAAACAGTGAAGAATAAATTGCCACACCTAGAATATATCCAAGAAGTTTCTTTTGTCGTATTTGATGAGAAGACTAAAAAAACTTATAAAAAAGTTTTTGAAAAAATGCACATCAGACAAGACTAAAGTCAGGAGATTCGAAATGGTATTAATCGGAATTGAAGTTATTTTACATCTTTACGCTGTAGACTCACTAAAAGGGAAAAGAAGAATTGTAAAAAGCATAACCGATCATGTACGGAGTCGCTATAAAATAAGTGCAGCTGAAGTAGCGGATTTGGATCATTTAGGACGAGCCACCTTAGGTTTTGGCTTAGTTTCGAATAGTCGCAAGCAAGCTGAAACAGTTCTTCAAACGGTTATCAATTATATTGACAAGCAAGCTGAAGTTGAAATTATTGAAATTTACTGGTTAGAAGCATAAAGAGTTATTAGTGAATATTGTAGATTGATGGATTATGTGCTATATTCTATAAGTCTTTACCAATGATTTAGAATAAGGAGAGAAATATATGATCAAAGTAATTGTAGATTCTGGAATGGATCAAAATAAATGGTTTAAGAATAATTACGATTATGATTTTCTACCATTGAGCGTAATTCTCGATAATGAAGCCTATATCGATGAACAAGAAATTACACTTGAAGAATTACACAAAGAAATGAAGTCTGGCAAAATGCCTTCAACTTCTCAACCTTCTCCCGGTCAAGTTCAAGAAGTCCTAGAAAAGAATCGTAAAGAAGGCAACGATGTTATTTTTGTAACGATTTGGAAAAATCTTTCTGGAACTTACCAAGTGATTAAGAGTATCGTGGATGAGTATAAAGAACAGTATCCAGATTTCAAGGTAGCAATTGTTGATTGTCTAAGCGCTTCAGTAGCTGGAACTTTAGTTGCTATTCAAGCAATGGAAATGATTGAAGCGGGGTATGATTTTGAAGATGTTGTAGAACAGGCGGAATGGAATGCCGAGAATGTCTTGATTAACTTAACGGTAGACAATTTAAACTGGTTAGTACAAGGTGGGCGTGTATCTAAAACAGCTGGTTTTATAGGTTCAGCATTAAACGTAAAACCTATTTTACGAGTAAACGAAGAAGAATTATATTCGGATACATTGGTGCGTGGAAATAAACGTGTTTATAGCCGTTTAGTCAAAAATATGAAAGAAGAATCGAAAGCTTACGACGATCAGCTTGTTTTAATTAGTCATGTTGGCGAAGAAGAAAATGCACGAAAAGTAGAAGAAATTGTTAAAAAAGAAATGCCGAATGCACAAACGATGATTTTTGAGTTTGGTGCAGTTTTAGCCGCACACATTGGTGTAGGTGGAGTTGCGATTGCAACGATTAAAGAAAAACCCGAATCTTATTTTATTCCATAAATTTATGCATTTATTATAATTTTTTCAGCATCTTTACTTTTTTTGAGTAAGGATGCTTTTATTCTTTTTTACTCTATGAATAGATTCATTCGTGATATAATGGAAGAGTAAAATTTAACGAGGTGAAAACAGTGGACATAGGGTTAATACTTGGAATCTTATTTTTA
>DAIOTF010000025.1:0-17736 GCA_036752165.1 Atopostipes sp. | reverse complement strand
TAATTCCAATATATTTTATCTATTTTACATTAATCTATAGAGAAAGACAAAACGAGATTTGCATATCTCGATTCTTTATTTTCTACCTTAGTTGTAAAGTTAAGTGCAACACTAGTGGTTTGAAATATACTAATATAAAAATTAGAAATAAATGAGAAAAAGACACCTAAATAAATTATTTAGGTGTCTTTTTATTTTTCTTAATTACATTGTAAATTTATTTTTTACAATATCGTTAGTAAAATAAGGTCTGTAAACGTTGATTTATAAACGTTATCATAGGATTTGATAATTAATAAATCAAAGAAACCTCTTCGAAAACGGAAACGAATACTTGTGTTCATATTTAATAGTGTGCTAGAATATTGAAAGGTTGAACTTTAAAATTAGAATAAACCAATATATTCTCATGAAATACTTAATAAAATAATTTAACAAAATGCCATTTTTTTATAGGAATTATAAGAGATTTTACGAAGGAGAGAATCAAAGATGAATATTATAGAGTTTAAGAATGTAGATAAATATTATGGAGATTTACATGCACTGAAAGATATTAATGTGAGTTTTAAAGAAGGAGAAGTAGCTACCTTAATCGGGCCTTCGGGATCAGGTAAATCTACTTTATTACGCTGCATAAATAGTCTTGAAGAAATTACTAGCGGGGAATTGAACGTATTAGGTAAAAATATTTCGGGTGCGAGTACTGATATCCGTCTGGTTCGCCAGAAAATAGGAATGGTTTTCCAACACTTTGAACTTTACCCGCATATGACTGTTTTAGAGAACGTAACACTGGCTCCACAAAAAGTTTTAGGCCTTTCTGAAAAAGAGGCCAATGAAAGTGCCGAAACTTATTTAACCCGCGTAAACATGTGGGACAAAAAAGATGCTTATCCAGATACATTATCCGGTGGTCAAAAACAACGTGTCGCAATCGCACGCGGCTTAGCGATGAAACCAAACGTTATGTTGTTTGACGAACCGACTTCAGCTCTCGATCCTGAAACAATCGTAGATGTTTTAGATGTTATGAAAGATATTGCCTTAAAAGATGGAATGACAATGATTGTTGTTACTCATGAGATGGGTTTTGCACGTGAAGTGGCTGACCGAGTAATTTTTATGGCAGAAGGTAAGATTATCGAAGATCGACCAACGGATGAATTCTTTGATAACCCACAAGATAAACGAGCAGAAAATTTCATTAATCAAGTCTTTGCCTACTAAGGAGGAATTCAGATGAAACAAATGAAGAAAATATTATTTGGTTTCCTGATACTATTTATTCTTGTATTAGCAAGTGGTTGTGGTCAAGCAGTTGCAGAAATGGATATTGGTAGCCGGTTAGAAAATGAAGAAAGACCTGTTTTAACATTTGGTGTAAAAGCGGATACTAATTTATTTGGCTTCTATAATATTGAAGAAGGTGAAATTCAAGGTTTTGACATTGATATCGCCAAGGCTTTGACTGATGAAATGACCGATGGAAGAGGCGTAGTAGAAGTAATTGAGATTACTTCTAAAACACGTATTCCCTTACTAAAAACAGGAAAAATTGATGGGATTATTGCCACAATGACGATTAATGAAGAGCGAGCCAAGCAAGTAGACTTTAGTGATGTTTATTTCAACGGTGGTCAGTCCCTTCTTGTACATGAAGAGTCTGAAATCAATGGCATTGAGGACTTAACAAGTGATCATACGGTTCTAGCTATTAAAGGTTCAAGTTCCACTCGAAATATGCGCGAACTTGCTCCTCAGGTAGATGTGTTAGATTTAGAAAACTATAGTGAAGGCTTTGTTGCTTTACAATCTGGGCAAGGAGATGCTTTAACAACGGATGATGCCATTTTGCTTGGGATGATTGACCAAAATCCTGACTATCGTTTAGCTGGGGAAAGTTTTACGGAAGAGCCCTATGGAATTGCAGTAAATAAAAATCAAGATACTTTCCATCTAATGCTTCAAGAAGCATTAGATACTATCCAGGCAAATGGTGTGTACGATGAAATCTATGATAAATGGTTTGGAGATATCTTACCTGCAGATTCACCTGGAAGCCCAAGTACTTCAACATCAGGAGCTGCTGATCCAAATCAAAACAATGGCGAAAGTGGGGATGAGTAATGGGTTATTTAATTCAAAACTATGGCTCAGCTTTTCTAGAAGGTTTTATCAATACACTAATAGCGAGTGTGATTGCTTTATTTTTTAGTCTACTTATAGGAACGATTATGGGGATGTTACAAGTTGCGGATAATAAATTTATCCGGTCCCTTGCAAATATTTATGTAGAGATTTTTAGAAATATCCCTTTGTTAGTTATCGTTATGTTCTTTTACGTAGCAGTGCCGATGTATTTCGTAAATATCACTGGTTTTTGGGCTGGGACTATTGGTTTAACAATTTATACCTCGTCCTTTATTGCCGATAATGTTCGAGCCGGTATTTTAACAGTACCTAAAGGGCAAATGGAAGCCGGCCTATCTCAAGGGCTTGAAAAATCACAAGTGATGCGACATATTATTTTACCACAAGCAGTACAAATTGTATTACCACCGTTGGGGAACCAAGCAATAAATCTTGTGAAAAACTCATCTATTTTAGCGGTGGTTGCTGGGTTAGATTTAATGTATTTTGGTGATTTTGTGGCAATGGAAACGTTTAATACATTTGATACTTACATTATTGTAGGATTCATGTACTTAATAATCACTGTGCCATTAAGTCTTGCAACCAAGCGATTAGAAGAAAAACTCAATGTAAGAACGACTTAGGAGGAGATTAAATGGAATTTCTAGAAGCTTTTTCATGGATGAATATAAAATTTCTGTTAGAGGGTCTCCTCGTAACTGTTCAGGTTGCCGCTTTAACGATTATCTTTAGTATTATTTTAGGGATAGTTTTAGGAGTTATTCGCTACTTTGATATCCCAGGAGTATCAAAAATTTTGGGGCTAATTATCGATACCATAAGAAACTTACCACTATTACTTATTATTTTCTTTTCATACTTTGCTTTACCAGAGCTGGGGATTAGCTTGAACCCTTTTTGGTCAACAATTGTTGCGATGACAATTTTTGAATCAGCCATGATATCTGAAATTATACGCGGTGGGCTAAAAGCTTTACCGAGAGGGCAGGCGGAAGCTGGTTTGGCTTCTGGATTAACTCGTAATGACGTTATGCGATCAATCTTACTTCCCCAAGTTATCCGATATACCTTACCATCTGTAGTAAGTCAGTTAATTGCTTTAATAAAGGATACTTCGCTCGCCACTATAATTACGTTACCAGAATTAACCCATAATGCGCGAATCATTTATGGGCAAGATACTTCATACGTTATACCGATGTTTCTTGCGATGGCCGTATTGTATTTTATCATTTCATTCTCTTTATCCTTATTTTCTAAGTATTTAGCAAGAAATATGGCTTTTAAAACCGCGTAGTAAAAATGCCCCCTGTATCCATCTCATCAATGAATGAGAATACAGGGGGTCTTTATATTTGATCAGTAGCAATTTATCCAAAGAAACTTAAGAAAATTCCGGCTGCAATAGCTGAACCGATAACACCGGCAACATTTGGGCCCATCGCATGCATCAGTAAGTAATTATTCGGATTTGCTTTAATTCCTTCGGCTTGTGATACGCGAGCAGCCATTGGGACAGCTGAAATTCCAGCAGAACCAATTAATGGGTTGACTTTTCCACCCGTTAATTTGTACATCAACTTGCCCATCAATACGCCACTCGCCGTGCCAATTATGAAGGCAAAGAGACCTAAGAAAACAATAATTAATGCTTCTCTAGATAGAAGAATCTCGGCGTTTGTAGAAGCTCCAACTGAAACTCCCAGTAAAATAGTAATGATATACATCATAGAGTTTTCCAAAGTATCCGCTAAAAGAGGTACTACCCCACTTTCTCGAATTAAATTTCCGAGCATTAACATTCCTACCAAAGAAGTGGATGAAGGGATAAGTAAACTCACAAATATTGTAACAATAATAGGGAATAATATTTTTTCTTTTTTAGAGACGACCCGTGATTGGACCATCACAGTTTCACGTTCTTCTTTTGTAGTTAATGCACGCATAATTGGTGGCTGAATGATAGGGACCAGGGCCATATACGAATAAGCGGCTATTGCAATAACAGGTAATAAATGTTCTGCTAAAATAACTGTGGTATGTATGGCAGTTGGTCCATCCGCTCCACCAATTATTCCGATTGAAGCAGCTTCACCAGGTGTCATTCCAAGTAAAATAGCTCCAAAGAAAGCTGCAAAAATACCAAATTGGGCAGCTCCACCTAGTAATAGTGTTTTAGGATTTGCGATGAGTGGGCCAAAATCGGTTCCGGCACCTAAACATAGGAAAATTAATGGTGGAAAGATACCTAGACCGACTCCTTGATAGAGATAATATAAAAGCCCGCCATTAGCTTCAGCAGTTGGAGCATTCATTAGCCCAGCCATAGGCAGATTAGCTAACAACATGCCAAATCCTATAGGAATTAATAAGTAGGGCTCATAGTTTTTATCAACAGCCAAATAAATTAATACAAGTGCAATGAGGATAACAATTCCTTCTTGAATGGTCATGTTCAATAGACCAGAAGTATTTATAAGTTCTTTGATTGCATCAATCATTTCAATCCTATCCTTCCTATCTTATTCCTATAATGTAAGAAGTAACTGACCAGACTCCACACGTTGGTTTAAATTGACCAATATTTTACCAACGACTCCATCTTCTGGAGCAACAATTTCATTCTCCATCTTCATCGCTTCAAGAACAATAACCGTGTCTCCTTTAGACACTCTATCTCCTGATGCAACTTCGATTTTATAAATACTTCCTGCCATTGGTGCTTTAATTTCTAATTCATCCCCACTAGATACGGATTGAGATGGTACTGGGTTTGATTGTATATTTGTTTCTGTTTCTGAATGAGTATGTGTATTCATATCTACATCCGCATCTAATTCTCTAACTGTAACACGATAAACTTCATTATTAATCTCAATTTCGTATTTCTTCATCCTTATTTCCTCCTTATTATCTGACGCGTTTGGATTCAACGATTTCAAATTTTTTATTCGGTTGGCCTTCTGAAGCTAAAGTCAGTGCCATAAGTTCAGCGACGAGTTTATGTTTGGAATTTTCAACAAGGGTGTTACTGAGTGATGACGTGTCAATTTGTGGTTGAGAACTTACACTAGATTCACTCAACGTTTCTGGTTTAGGAATGAATTTTGCGACAAGTTCTACTAATCCCCAAATAGAAGCTAAGACTGTAAAAACAATTAGTATTGAAACAACAGTTAAGTTAATACCATCCATCAAACTTATCGTTTCCATCTTTTTTCCTCCTTTATAAAAAGTCTCCTCGGTTACCTTTTGTATCGCGCTTGAATACGAATGGGTTCATCTGATTCATTAGATTTAGTATATTTCTTTTCTAGATACTCTTTCCCAACTTGTGGAAACAATGCATAAGTTAATACATCTTCGTCGTTTTTAGCTAAGTCAGCAAGTTCTTTTTTTAGTTTTTCAAATTCAGGTTCTAAGCGGTCAGCTGGTCGAAAATCAATCACTTCATCGTCTCCGATAATTGAGTGTCTAAACTCTTCATCAACTGGCGCTGGCGTTTTTCCATATTGTCCCTTTAGATAATCTTTTATTTCATTTGGAACCATTTTGTATCGCTCGCCGGTCAATATATTAAATACCGCTTGAGTACCTACCATCTGGCTCATTGGTGTGACTAAGGGCGGGTAGCCCATATCTGCTCGAACACTCGGCACCTCGTTTAGGACTTGATCATATTTGTCTATAGCACCCGCTTCTCGCATCTGAGAATTTAGGTTTGAAAGCATACCACCAGGAACTTGATAGATTAAAGCTTTTGGATCTACAAACATCATTTTTGGATCTAAAGTTCCAGCTTCTAAATATTTATCACGTATTTTCTTAAAATAATCCGCAATCTCTTCTAAAATAGTAACGTTTAGATTCGAATGGATACCCAAATCTTCTAGAGCCAATGCGATAGATTCAGTTGGGGGTTGACTAGTCCCTTCGGCTAAGGGCGAAATGGCTGTGTCAATCATATCAACACCCGCTTCAGCTGCAACAAGATAAGTCATACTTGCAACTCCACTTGTTGAATGGGTATGGAGATTCAGTGGTACATTAATCACTTTTTGAATGGCTGGAATTAATTCACGGGCAATGGCTGGAGTTAATATACCTGCCATATCTTTTATACAAATTGAATCGGCACCCATATCGACATATTCTATCGCTAGATTTTTATAATAATCGATGGTATGTATCTCGCTAATTGTATAAGCGATGGCTAGTTGAGCATGTGCACCATGTTTTTTTACAGCACGAAGGGAAGCTTCAAGATTTCGAGGGTCATTTAAGGCATCAAAGATTCGGAAAATATCAATCCCGTTTTTAACTGCATTTTCAACAAATTTATCTACTAAATCATCGGCGTAGTGTCGATAACCGATTAAATTTTGTCCTCGTAATAACATCATTAATTTAGTATTTGGTGTACGCTTCCGAATTTCTCGTAATCTTTCCCAAGGGTCTTCGTTTAAAAATCGAATAGCTGCATCATAGGTAGCTCCACCCCACATTTCCAAGGCATAGTATCCTGCTTGATCTAATTTTTCAACGATAGGGAGCATGTCATCTGTCGACATCCGTGTTGCCATAAGGCTTTGGTGGGCATCGCGTAAAACAGTCTCGTTTATTCGTATTTCAGACATCTCTTCTCCATCCTTTCATGTTTAAAGCCATTAAAATATCCTTATATCTATTGTAATGTAAATGCTTACATAAAGAAAACAAAATTCAAATAATTTTACTATGTTCATGACAAAATTTTCAAAAAGTTTACATAAATAAGGGTATTATTTTAACATAGCTTCTTTAACATAATGTTATCGAGTAGCGTATCGTTTCCCCGTTTGTTTAACAATAATGATACTCCCCAATGAGCTACTCAACATATTTCTAGAATGACATAAAAACAGCAGGCATAAGTTCTGCTGTTTTTGTGTCTATTCCTATAGAAGATGACAACAAATTTGTAGAATCTCTCGATTTCGGTATAATAAGTGAGAAGAAATAGATGGGAGTATCGAGATAATGATTGATAACGTAAAGAAAATGATGGAAAATTATATACCAAAAATCTATGGGAAGCGGGGGCGGAGTGCAGTTTTGTTGCCACTTATTCAAGTAGATGGAAAATATCATGTACTCTATGAAGTTCGAAGCCGACATGTGTCTCAAGCAGGGGATTCTTCATTCCCAGGAGGTAAAGTAGAAGCCGACGAAACATATGAAGAAGCAGCCGTACGCGAAACGATGGAAGAACTGAATCTTAAACGCGAGAATATCCAGGTGTTTGGTGAAATGGATTATATTGTAAGTGAACGAATGATTATTCGTTGTTTTGTCGGTGAAATCGTAGGTATACGTGTTGAAGAGATTAACCCCAATATAGAAGTAGAAACCGTCTATACATTGCCCTTAGATTACTTAATTAAAACTAAACCGTCCCACTTTTCTGTGAACTTGAAACCCACTTTCGACGAAGATATTCTCGCTATCCAAGAAGATAAAGGGTACGAGTTCGAATTAATTGAACATAAACATAAGATACCGTATTATGATATAGAGAAACATTCTCTATGGGGCTTCACAGCAAACTTAACGGAGCGATTTATTGAAATCATTCGAAGTAAAACAGATAATTAATAAATTGTTTTATTATAAACATTGTGATATTATTAAACTATACTGAATATATTCTAATAATTCTCTAACTAGAATAATTTAGTGGCGTTATTATTAATTATACAAAACAGGGGGAAATAGCACATGGGTTATAAAAAGCTAGTAAGTTTATTAGCCATTTCGGCTCTGGCTTTAGGAGCTTGTGCAGATGACACTGCAGAAGAAGAGCCAACAGTAGATGAGACGGAAGAAGTTGAAGAAGTAGACGAAACTACAGATGAGACAGCAGACGGAGAAGGAACAAGCACTGAAGACTTAATTAAGCAAGCACAAGAAGATTCAGGAGAGGCATTCCCTGAGTATGGTCTTTATGTGAACGGTAACTGGACACAAGACGGAATTGTTGTAGAGCATGCCCCAGGTGAGCCAGCAACTGTTGTGGCTGATGTCACTACGGAACATGAAGAATACAATGTGTACTTAGTGGAAGATGGTGTAATCACAGAGGTTGTTTCAAATGAGCCTGCGGTAGAATTTACAGTAGATGCACCATCTGCAGACGCTACTTATCTTGTGGGAATTTCACCAGATGATTTAGGTCAAGCTGGGGATGAAGTTGCAGAAGAGGACTTCTATCGTGTAGACAAAGTTGTATTCCAAGAAGCTGAACCAGCTGCTGAAGCAGAATAAATAGGTTTAAAGAAGACAAGAAAAATCTTGTCTTCTTTTTTTGAATGTTCCTATCGTATGCATTCGGTTAAAAATGTGCTATAATCTTACTAATTAAAAGCTAGACTGGGTAAGGGAACTTACCCAGCTTTTTTGCATGTATACTTAAAAAAACGAACTAACAGGAGGCACTTTTTATGAAATTAGTGTTTGGTTTAGGGAACCCTGGTGTAAAATACGAAAATACGAAACATAATATAGGTTTTATTGCAGTTGATTATATTGCCCGTCAATTGGGATTAACATTTAATAAAACAAAGTTTAATGCCGTTTATGCAGAAGGTAATGTAGGAGCGGAAAAAGTAATCTTAATTAAACCTCAATCGTTTATGAATCTCTCTGGAGAAGTGGTACAACCATGGATGGACTACTTTAATCTGACAGAAAAAGATATCGTCGTTATTTATGACGATATGGATCTACCTGTGGGTAAGATTCGTCTCCGTATAAAAGGTGGAGCAGGTGGTCATAATGGGATGAAGAGTATTATCCAACATCTTGGAACGAAAGAATTCAATCGGATTCGAGTGGGTGTAGGTCGACCATTTGAAAAACAATCTGTCATTTCACATGTTTTAAGTGCATTTCCAAAAGAGGATGTAGACGAGATGGAACATGCGGTAAGAGACAGTTATGACGCTATAAAGTATTGGTTAGATGGACATACTTTTCTTGAAACGATGAATGAATACAATTAGTCAGTTAAACTGAAGAGAAAAAGGAGAGGAGTTGATATGTCAGGTATGCTTAATTATTTAAAAAACCAGAAATCATTCCAACAAATTATAAATGAGGTAGCTAAAGATACAGCACAACTTGTAACTGGGATTGCGGAATCAGCGCGAGCTTCACTGATTGCATCGATTGCGGAAGAAAAAGACTGTCCAACAATTGTTTTTACTTCAAATCTACATCAAGCCAATTTGTTATTTAATGATTTGCAAGAATTGTATCCAAAAGACAATATCTATGTTTACAATGTGAACGATATGATTCACACGCAATTATCGATTGCATCACCCGAAGAACAAGCGGAGCGAATTGAAACTTTAGAATTTTTATTAACAGAAAAGCCTGGAATTATTTTAATTCCAGTAGCCGGTGCTCGCCGGTTATTACCACCAAAATCAGCCTATCAGAAAGCACATCTCGAGATTGAAGTAGGCAATGATGTAGAACTTGAAGAACTCACAAGCCAATTAATAGGAATAGGCTACGTTCGAGAACAGATTGTTGCCAAGCCCGGTGAGTTTAGTATTCGAGGAGGTATTATCGATGTTTATCCATTAACGGAAAAATACCCCGTACGTATTGAGTTGTTTGATATTGAAGTGGATTCCATTCGTTCGTTTGATGCAGATACCCAAAGATCAATTGAACAACTTGAAGCTGTTCGAATTCCTCCAGTGACAGAAGCTATTTTACCAAGAGAGATTTGGATAGATGCGACCGATCGATTAAAAGCCGCTTATGAAAGAACTAACCAAATACTTGATAAAGACGAAGATAAAGAGCTTTTAGCTCAAAATATAATGCCAGCGATTGAAGCTTTAGAAAATGACACGTGGCATGAAAGTTTTGGGCATTATATGCATTTTTTATATGAGGAAACCCATTCAATTATTGACTATATTCCAGAAGATGCGATTGTGTTATATGATGAATATCCTCGGATTTTAGAAAATCATCAAAAACTTGTAGAGGAAGAGTTGGATTGGTTTGAAAGTCAAAAACGTCACCATCGTTTATTAGAAAATCAGCAATTTAGTCAGAACTTTATTGAGAATCAACGCAAACTAAAACACCCCCGTGTTTACTTTTCACTGTTTCAAAAAGGCGTGGGTAGTTTACGTTTATCTGCTATTCATAATTTCCATTACCGTGAAATGCAGAAGTTTTTTGACCAGATGCCTCTGATTCAAACAGAAGTAAATGCCTGGAAGAAAAAAGGATATACCGTCATTATTATGACTGAAAATAAGGAACGCGCACGGCAAGTACAGGGAACCTTTAAAGATTTCCAAATTGAAGCTTTGTTAGTAGATAGTGAAGATTCAATCCAAAAAGACCAAGTTCAAATACTGCCTTATTCGGTTCAAAAAGGATTCGAATTAATTGAGGAAAAAGTAGCTGTATTAACAGAAGGCGATATGTTTAATCGTCAACCCAAAAAACGACGTCGTCAGTTAAATATTACAAACGCTGAACGTATTAAGAATTATAATGAGCTGAACCCTGGAGATTATGTGGTTCACTCAAGCCATGGAATTGGAAAATATGTTGGAATGGAAACCTTAGAAATTAAAGGGGTCCATCAAGATTATCTTTCTGTTCAATATCAGAAAAATGATCGTGTTTTAATCCCTGTTTCACAATTAGACCTCATTCAAAAATATGTATCAGCTGAAGGAAAAGAACCACGCGTGCATAAACTTGGTGGAACAACTTGGGCCAAAACGAAAACACGTGTTCAAAAACAAGTAGAAGACATTGCGGATGATTTGATTGAATTATATGCAGAACGTGAGAGTCGAAAGGGATTTGCTTTTTCAAAAGGTGGCAGTTATTACCGTGAATTTGAAGAAGCTTTTCCTTACACCGAGACCGTTGACCAAGAACGTTCAATCAAAGAAGTGAATGCGGATATGGAAAAAATTAAACCGATGGATCGTTTAGTTGTTGGGGATGTAGGATATGGAAAAACAGAAGTAGCCATGCGAGCAGCGTTTAAAGCTGTTCAAGATGGCAAACAAGTGGCATTCCTAGTGCCTACAACTGTTTTAGCTCAACAACATTATGAATCATTTATTGAACGATTCAGCGACTTCCCAGTCGAAGTAAATATGTTAAGTCGTTTCCGTACAAAAAAACAAACCGATGAAATCAAGGAAGGACTCCGAAAGGGACAGATTGATATTATTATCGGTACACACCGACTCCTATCTAAAGACTTGAAATTCCAAGATTTAGGGCTATTAGTTGTTGATGAGGAGCAGCGCTTTGGAGTTAAACATAAAGAACGAATTAAGCAACTGAAAAAAGACGTGGATGTGTTGACTTTAACTGCAACGCCAATTCCAAGAACCTTACACATGTCCTTAGTAGGTGCACGTGATTTATCGGTGATTGAAACACCGCCAGCAAACCGTTATCCGGTACAAACTTACGTACTTGAAATGAATGGTTTAGTCATTCGTGAAGCTATAGAACGGGAACTAGGGAGAGGCGGACAAGTATTTTTCCTCCACAATCGTGTAGATACGATTGAAAAACGTGTACAGGATATTCAAGAACTTGTTCCAGATGCAAAAGTTACTTATATCCATGGACGATTAACTCAGGTCCAGCTAGAAAACATCTTGTACGATTTTATCCAAGGAGAATATGACGTCCTCGTCACAACAACCATTATTGAAACGGGCATTGACATGCCAAACGTCAATACCTTATTAGTAGAAGATGCGGATCGAATGGGGCTGTCTCAACTTTATCAACTAAGAGGACGCGTGGGACGAAGCAATCGAATTGCGTATGCGTATTTCATGACAGAACCTAATAAGATACTGAGCGAAGAAAGTGAAAAAAGACTGCAAGCAATTAAGGAGTTTACGGAGTTAGGCAGTGGCTTTAAGATTGCTATGCGTGATTTATCAATTCGTGGTGCAGGAAATTTATTAGGACAGCAACAAAGTGGCTTTATTGACTCGGTAGGGTTCGATTTGTATTCACAAATGCTTGAAGAAGCCATTGCTAGAAAACAAGGAGAACCAGTAGAAGAAAAAACACAAGTTGAAATAGATGTGGATGTGGATGCGTATATTCCAAGTCATTATGTAGCGGATGAGCGCCAAAAAATTGAATTGTATAAACGTATTCGTGCTTTATCTAGCGAGGAAGAGTTTACCGAATTGCAAGACGAGTTTATTGATCGGTTTAGTGATTTTCCGCAAGAAGTGGATGACTTGCTTGTGATTGCATTAATCAAACACTATAGTGAAAAAACTTTAATAGAGACCATTAAACAAGAAACAAAATCAGTAGATGTTACGTTCTCTGAAAAAGGCACAAGTAAATGGCCCGCTCAAGAAATATTCCGTGCTTTAGAGGATATTCCTCTGAAAGTAGATATCGAGTCTGGTGAGAAATTAACGGTTCAATTTCTATTGAAGAAAAATATGCATGATTATGAGTGGTTGCAATATATCTTGAAATTTGTGAAGAAGCTCAATTCATTTATAGAAAAAGATGAAAAAGCCCCTATAGAAAATGAGGGCTAATGATGAGTGTAAAGAAAAAACCAATGAATTCAATTGTAAAAGGGGGGCTGTTGCTGACAATCAGCTCCTTTATCGCTAAATTATTGAGTGCTCTTTACAAAGTACCTTTTCAAAACTTGACTGGGGATGCAGGCTTTTACGTGTATCAGCAGATTTATCCTATTTATGGTCTAGCTGCCTCACTTTCATTGACTGGTATTCCAGCATTTGTATCAAAAATTGTCTCAGAAGCGCAAGATGAAAAATCCTTAGAACAATCTTTGCAGGAATTGAATACTTGGTTGGTATCTACGGGTTTATTGCTATTTATCTTCCTTCAATCCAGTGCTGAAATTATCGCGACAGCGATGGGAGATCCGGGATTAGGAGTGGTTATTCAGTCGGTTGCTTATTTCTTTTTACTCTTGCCTTTCCTTGCATTTATTCGAGGTTATTTTCAAGGGGTGTCAGATATGTTGCCGACAAGCGTATCGCAAGTTGTCGAACAACTTATTCGAGTCTTTATTTTACTGGGAGTAGCTGTTTTATTCACCCAAAAAAATTGGACAATTTATGAAATGGGAGCTTATGCGTATCATTCCGCTTGGATTTCAGGATTAGTCGGTTTGTTAACTTTGGTTCTCTTTTTAAGGAGAAAAAAATCTACCCTTCGACTGATTGAGACCTTTAAACTACGAGGCTCTATTAGAATGGGACGACGTTTATTTTCTGAAGGACTTCTGTTAGTAGCTGTCAGTAGTTTAATGGTTCTGCTCCAGTTCATTGACTCTTTTACAGTCTATAACGGCTTAATTGATGCGGGTTGGGGAAGAGAACTCTCCATGGCCATGAAGGGTGTTTATGACCGTGGACAACCTTTAATTCAGTTAGGGTTAGTCGTCGGAATGGGATTTTCCATGTCGTCTTTACCTGTTCTTCGTAAATGGGCAGTAGCGAATCATTGGGAAGAGTGGTTAGAAAATGCAACATCAGTCATTAAGATAACGACCATCCTTTCAAGTGCTGCAGCAGTAGGTTTAATTGCCGTGATGCCGTGGATGAATGAAACACTTTTTACCGATCGAACAGGAACAAAGGCTTTGCAACTTTTAATCATAAGTGTTTTTTTAGCTTCTTTAATCTATGCGATTCATATGATTTTACAAAGTACAAATACAGTTGGGAATAGCTTGTTGATTATGCTTGCAGGATTGATATTTAAATTAGTAATGAATCAATTTATAGTGAGCCGGACTGGAATTTTAGGGTCGAGTGCTATCACCATACTGTCTTTACTTATTATATTAATTTTGAAAGCACAATTGCTTCCAGGTACTTTATGGAAACGAATTTTTTCAGACCATTTTATCCTGAAATTAGGAACTTTACTCCTGGGTATGTATATTATAGTGAATGGTGGTTTAACTTTTATAGAGAATTCTTTCATTATTTCCGGACGAATGAGCAGTTTATTATTGACGTTAGTTGGAGTAGCCATAGGGGCTCTCTTCTTCCTAATCGGAGCTGTTTATACAAAGTTACTTGACAATCAAACCCTTGAGCAAATACCATTCACAAAAATAGTAGAAAAACTGAAAAGAAAGTAGGTTTTGTATGGGAACAATTTATATATTTGGTTTAGGGCCTTCGCATTTAGGTCAAATGCCGAAAAATATTTATGAAACAATTAAAAAACAGAACAAAATTTATTTAAGAACAATGGAACATCCTGCAGCTAAAGAGTTGTGTGCTGAAGGATTAACTATTGAATCCTTTGATACTGTTTATGAAGAAATGGACGAGGCATTCGAACAAGTCTATCCTACAATTGTAAAAAAACTACTTAAATTAGCTGAGAAGGAAGATATATACTACGGGGTTCCTGGGCATCCGGCAGTTGCTGAAGCGTCAGTGAAGCTTTTATTAGAGTCGAAAGCATCAACTAAAATCATTGGGGGTAAAAGTTTTATTGATGATTTATTTGCGGCGGTAGAAATTGATCCCATTGAAGGCTTTCAATTAGTTGATTCCTTTGATCTGAATGCGGATGAAATTTATCCAGGCCACCATTTAATCGTCATGCAAGTCTTTCATTCTATGATTGCCAGTGAAGTAAAACTTGCACTTATGGAAATCTACCCACCGGAACATAAGGTGTGTTTTATAGATTCCGCAGGCGGTGAAGATGAAAAAACGACTTGGTTGCCGTTATTTGAATTAGATTATTTTGATGAAGTGAACAACTTAAGATCTGTCTACATTCCCCCGCTTTCAAGAGATGAAGCTCTTCATTCCTTTGCGACCACGCAATCTTATGTGGATGACATTTTTGGTGAAAATGGTGATGTATGGGCTAAAGCCCAAAGTGGAAAAGATTTTTTAAACTATTTCCAAGAAGAATTGAATGAATTAAAAGAGGCGCATGCAAATAATGATATGGATAATGTAGTCGAAGAATTAGGAGATTTACTCATGCAAATCCTTTATCAAACAGCTGTGGGTGAAGCGGAAGGTATGTTTTCATTCGAAGAAGTATTAGCCGGTATTAACCAGAAGTTGCGTCGCCGACATCCTCATGTATTCGATGGTGTTGAAGCTAATACGCCAGAAGAAGTCGATGCTTTATGGCAAAAGATTAAAGAAGAAGAAAGAAAGGATAGTGAATTATAAGATGCGATTAGATAAGTTTTTAAAGGTTTCTCGAATTATTAAAAGGCGGACCATTGCAAAAGAGATTGCCGATCAAGACCGTGTACTTGTAAATGGACGTCCGGCAAAGTCTTCAACAAAAGTAGCTGTAGGTGATGAGTTAGAAATTGGCTTTGGGAATAAAACGTTAGTCGTTCGTGTAGAAGATTTAAGGGATACAACTAAAAAAGTAGAAGCGGAAGGTATGTATACTTTAATCGACGAACGTTACGAAGTGTAAAGATGAATCAACCCCTTTTATTTTTAATCTTATAGCTCTCCAGTTCAATCAATTGCAATTTCTTGGTTATCTGCGTTAGGGTATATATAGAAGAAAAGTCGAAAGGGGTTTTATTTTTATGAGAAAAAATAAAGGAAATTTACTACTAAGTGTACTTGCCGGTGCTGCTGTTGGTGCGATAACAGCGATGTTATTTACACCTAAATCGGGTAAAGATTTGCGCAAAGACATTAAAGGTGAAGCAAATAAAGCTTTAGATACTGCAGAAGATTATGTAGATGTAGCTAAAGAAAAAGGTTCTGATATGTTAGGTACAGTCGAAGAGGCTGGATCTGATATGAAACAAAATCGTCAAAAAGCTATTCATAAAATGAGTAACCAAGTAGGACGCGCAATGGATCGAGCTGATGACGGCTTAAAAGAACCTGCAAAATACAATTTGAAACAAGCAGCTGACACGGGTAAACAGGCTCGGGAACGCTCAAAAGGAATTGCTGAATCCACAGTTGATAAAGTAAAAGATAAAGCAGTAGAAGCAAAAGAAGCATTTAAAAAACAATAATAAAATAAAGGAACCCACAATTTTCACTTGTGGGTTTCTTATTATTTTAAAGGGAGGTTCTCTTCCTCCGATATGGCTTCAAGTGTTTGTTCAATGATTTCAGGAGCTTGAGCACCGCTAATTAGATATTTTTCTTCAATGACAAGTGCAGGCACACCTTGAAGACCAAACTGTTGTGCTCGAATCATATCTTCAAGAGTCTTTTGCTCAGTATCATCGTGTTGAAAACACTCTTTCCATAAGTCAAAGTCAACGGAAGTTTTTTTGACAATCTCTTTAATCACATCGACATTTGAAACATCTTGATTCTCTATGAATAAAGCTTCTTGTAGAGCATCAAAAACTTCCCAGTATATATCTTCATTTCCTACGATACTAGCAGCTTTAGCAGCCTTCAGAGGATTTTTTGAAGTTGGGAATAGAAAATCTTTTGCCTTCATTCCAGGAATATTAAATCGTCTTAGTTCATCCTGTTGATTGGCTTGTGCCCAATGAGTCATGATTTCAGACTTAGCATTTTCATGTGTGCCGAACATTTCAATCATCTGTTCTTCTTCCCAAGCTAAAGCAAAGGAACGGTGAATAATTTCTAGTTTAGGATACTTTTTAACGAGTTGACGTACTCGATAAGACATTGGAAAGCAAAAGCTACATATAACATCATGATAAAATTCAATCTTCATATATTACACTCCTATTGAAATATTTACTGTTAATTGAGTATATACTAAATACGGAAAAAAAGAATGCGATTAAGTGAGAGATACTGTAAAATAGAGAGTGTAGGTCCTTGGAGAAAATAAGCGCAGAGTTGAAAGGAGAAACCGATGGGAGATTTTAAAGAGTATTTAGATGCAATTGATGATGCTGACCAACAAGATAAAATGAATCAAATCTTAACTTGGATACAAGAAAGTTATCCAGAATTAGAAACTCGTATAAAATGGAATCAACCGATGTTTTTACATGAAGGCACATATATTATAGGTTTTAGCTATTCAAAACATCATATTGCAGTTGCTCCGGAAACAAAGGCTATCAAAAAATTTAAGGATTATATAGAAGAAACAGGATTCTCTTATACGGATAATATCATTAAAATTCGCTGGGAGGATTCTATCCCATACAATTTAATTAAAGAGTTGATCGAGTATAATATCGAAGATAAAAAAGGGTATGAAAAATTTTGGCGGTAAATACTAAATAAATAATCTTGCAAAACATCATTAGATTAATGTTTGGTATGTTAGATGAAAAAAACATATAGAATATTCAAAAAAACTCTTGCATTTTAAAAAGAAATACTGTAGTATTATAAGTCGAGATAGGAAAACAAATGATTTGTTTCGTCACTTGACAAGCAACATTTAAATCAAGTGATTTTCTGTTTTAATTAACCGACTTCACTTCGTAAATAGCTCAAAAGCTTGTGGAGTCACGAAATGAAAAATTCTTTTAAAAAGTTTTAAAAAAGAGTTGACAAACATTTC
>DAIOTF010000024.1:0-18206 GCA_036752165.1 Atopostipes sp. | reverse complement strand
CCAAATTGATTCCAAGCAGGGCCACCAAATTTCGACTCCCAATTCGTTGGAAGTTCTTGACCTTCAGGTGCCTCTCTTAAAATATAGTAATCTTGGTATTTTTTATCTCCTGCTAACGCTTTTTGGAACCACTCATGATCAATTGACGTGTGGTTTAATACCAAATCTAACATAAATTGAATGCCATGTTTCTCACCTTCAGCAATCATTTCTTCTAAATCTGCCATTGTTCCATACATCGGATCTACCGCTGTATAATCCGCAATATCATAGCCATTATCATATTGTGGAGACGGATAAAAAGGATTTAACCAAACCATATCGATACCTAATTTTTCAAGATAAGGTAGCTTTTCAGTAACCCCTTTTAGATCACCCAGACCATTCCCGTCCGTATCATTAAATGATTTCGTATAGGCTTGATAAATTACTTTGTCTTTAAAACTCATTATTCATTCTCCTTTTTTTAATTTCTTTCTACAGTTTTCGTAAAAAAAGTGACTAGGTGTATTCCACCCAGCCACCTATTTTTCTGAATAATTTATTAATTGTCACCCATCATTGGGATGTCTGCATCGATTTCTTCAACGCCTTCTTGTACGAAGATTCCACGTTTTTCAAAGACTACTGTTAATACAAATGGTACTACAATTGCGATTGCCATTGCAATAAAGAACATTAACCAGTATTCTGTTTGAATACTTAGAAATCCTGGAAGTCCACCTACACCAATTGAGTTGGCTGTTACTCCAGTTGCAACTGAAAACATACCAGCTAGTCCTGAACCAATCATTGCTGCAATGAACGGATAAATATATTTCACGTTAATACCAAACATGGCGGGTTCTGTTACACCTAAATATGCAGAAATCATTGAAGGGAATGACACTTGTTCTTCCTTCTTGTCTCCACGGTGCATCCACCAAATCGCAAGTACAGCTGAACCTTGTGCAATATTGGACAGTGCAATCATTGGCCATAAAATCGTTCCGCCATAGTCAGAAACTAATTGTAAGTCGATCGCATTTGTCATGTGGTGCAATCCTGTAATAACAAGTGGTGAGTAAACGGCTCCGAATAATGCTCCGAATAACCAGTTAAAGCTACTTGTTAATCCTGCCATAACGACATCTGAAATCCACGAACCAATTTGCCAACCAATAGGACCTAAAATAGTATGTGCAATAAGAACCGTTGGAATTAAAGCAAATAATGGAACAAAAATCATCGATATTGCTTCAGGTATCACACGACGTAACCATTTCTCAAGGTAAACAAGTACAAGGGCAGCTAATATTGCTGGAATAACTTGCGCTTGATAACCAATCATATCAATTTGGAAGAATCCAAAGTCCCATTGCGGAATTTCTCCAAGTGCAGCGGTCTCGGCCACTCCATAAGCATTTAATAATTGCGGTGATACTAAAGTAAGTCCTAAAACAATACCTAATATTTGAGTCGTACCCATTTTACGAGTTACGGACCAAGTAATACCTACTGGTAAGAAGTGGAAAATCGCTTCTGCAATTAACCATAAGAAGTGGTTGACTCCTGACCAAAACTGACTCACATCGACAATTGTGTTATATACTGGAGCGCCTGATGCCGTAACTTCAGGTACACCATCCACGATTAATTGACCTAAGGCTTGTATTTCAATTCCTTCCAAGACGTTACGAAAACCTAAAATCAAACCACCAACAACAAGCGCGGGAATCAGCGGTGTAAAGATTTCTGCCATAACTGATGCAACTCTTTGGAACCAGTTTTGGTTCGACTTCGCAGCTTCTTTTGCAGCATCTTTGGATACGCCTTCAATTCCTGAGTGTTTTTGGAACTCATTGTAAAAGTCCGACACTTGATTACCAATAATGACTTGAAATTGCCCCGACTGAGTGAACGTTCCTTTTACCGATGGAATATCTTCAATTGCCTTCACATTCGCTTTATCTGTGTCATTTAATACAAAGCGCATACGAGTCACACAATGTGTAACAGCATTGATATTCTCTTTGCCACCAACTTCTTCCAAGAGCTTCTTTGCATCTTGACTAAAATCAGCCATATTTCTTCCTCCTAATTTTTTTTGAGCTTGTATGGCTTTTTCTTACTTGTATATACAAGCTCGTTCATCCACTTTTACTATAGTCCTATTTCTAAATAATTGCAAGCGTTTTTACTATTAAATTAGAATCTCTTAATCTATCGATTTCTTGTTCCAACAATACTACTAAAGCCCTATTTTTTAAAGAAATAACCCTTCTCTTTAAATTATTTTCTTACCTGTGGTAAAATTAAATTGTAAATTTACATGAGGAGTGATGATATGGCTAGAGGTGGACGTGGCGGCGGTGGTTCATTTGGCGGTGGCGGTCGCGGAGGCGGGAGCTTTGGTGGCGGCCGTGGCGGTGGTAGTTCTTTTGGTGGTAGTCGTGGTGGTGGCCAACGCTTAGGTGGCGGCGGTTCACTGGGACGTGGTGGCCGCGGTGGTGGACCAAGTAGACCTTCTACTGGTAGCCAAAGGCCTGGTAGGTCAGGTGGATTCGGTGGGTATAGGCCTGGTGGGTTCTTTGGACCTCGACCATTTTTCGGCGGCTGGGGCGGTGGTTATGGTTACGGAAGACGTAGACCATACGGACGTGGTGGCTGTGGTGGTGGCGGTTGTGGAGGTGGAGGTTGTTTAACGGGTATCATTCTCCTATTTGCCATCATGATGATTTTTAGTATTTTCGGGTCAAGAACGCCTAATATGAATCATTCCCCAACTGGAGAAACACAAGAGATTACTCAATCAACGATTGAACGTGAACCTATTCGAGAAGGTTTAGTAAATGAAACGTCTTATTTTCAAGATGAAGTAGGCGGAATTCGTAATGCATCAGAGTTAGAAAATGGTCTACGTTATTTCTATGACAAAACAAACATTCAACCATTTGTTTACATCATGGATAATCTTAACGGTAATCCGAACCCTGATCCGGAAGAGATTAATGCATTTGCTAGTGAATTATATGATGAGTTATTTACAGATGAGGCTCACCTACTACTCGTTCACTTTGATAATTGGGAGTCTTACGATTATGACTTCTCCTTCCATACAGTGATAGGGTCGGATGCACATATTTTGATGGACGACGAAGCTGAAAATATTTTATATGATTATTTAGGTTATCATTATTATAGTGATCTTGAAGACTCCGCTTATTATGCGCAGGCTTTCCGTGATACCGCCGACCGAATTATGAACGTTAAAACAAACCCATGGATTCCAGTAGCTACTGTAGCTGGTGCTGCTGTCATTATTTATCTGTTATATTCTTGGTGGAGTAGTGCTTTTAATAAACCAGATAATACCGGTGGCGCATCTTCAAATGAGGGTAAAAAGGAAAATACAGATGAATTTGATTTTTAAATAAATAATTTTAGAACTTTGTAAAAGGTAGCTCTTTTGCAAAGTTTTCTTTTTACATAGAGGCATTTGCCTTTGTCTTGAATTCGAGGTATAATAAAAGAGTAAAGTTTTTAGAAACTTTTAGTATATTCATGGAGGAAATGTGAATGTTAAAAATTGGATTAATTATCGGGAGTACTCGTGATGGGCGCTTAAGTAGTCAAGTTGCTGACTGGTTACTTACATTTACTGAAGAAAATACAGAAGCAGAATTTGAAATTATAGATATTAAAGATTACGAATTCGAAGAATTTAATAGTATGCCACCAGGAATGATGAATAGAGAATATGACTCTGAAAATGTAACAAAATGGTCACAAAAAATAGATTCTTTAGATGGCTTTATTTTTATTACTCCTGAATACAATAAAGATATTTCACCTTCTTTAAAGAATGCGATTGACCACCTAGGGCCAGAATGGTCAAATAAAGCAGCTGGTTCAGTTTCATATGGTTCGACTTTAGGTGTTGGTGCTACAATGGCCCTTCGTCAAATTTTATCGAACTTAGGTATTGCAATTGTTGCGCCTTTTGGAGCGTTAAGCTTATTTACAGATTTTGAAAACATGTCAGAATTCAAGCCTGGTGACCACCATGCAGAATCCATCCAAGCTACTATTGATAGTGTCGTGCTTTGGGCAAAAGCAATGAAATCGATTCGTTAAAATGAACATTTAAAAAGACTTCCGCAAAATAAGCGGAAGTCTTTTCTTCTATTATCCTTCTCTTTGCCAAATATCTTCTAATTTACCTATATCTATCTTTTTCATCTCCAGAAAAGCTTGCGTGACTGTATTAATTTGCTCGCGAGTCCCCGACTCTAATAACTCAGTAAGTCTATGGGGAATAATTTGCCAAGAAACACCATATTTATCCTTTAACCAGCCACATTCTTCAGCATCCGGATCTGCCGATAATTTCTCCCAGTAATAATCAATCTCTGCTTGCGTTACGCATAATACCATGAGAGAAACGGCTTCATTAAATGTGAAATTAAAATCAGTCATTCCTACATTATCACTCGCAATGAGTGCTGTTCCCATTAATTCAAAAGTTGTATGAGAAACTTTTGCTTTTGACGGACTGGCTTGATTTTCTTCATATAGAGACGTTTCAAGCCGTTTTCCATTTTGAAAAAGTCTCACATAAAAGTCAATCGCTTCATCCGCTTGACCTGTTACGTTGCCAGAGAACATTAAAGACGGGATAACCTTTTGATCATAGGCCTCCGCTTCTGAATGAATCAGTTGCCAGCTGAACCCATATCGGTCTTCAATCCATCCGTAGTAAGCGCTAAATGGCTGTTGTTGTAAGGGAATTATTTCTCTACCACCATCCGCAAATTCTTTCCATAAATGATCTATTTCTTCATTTGAATCGCACAGTACAGTAAAAGAAATAGAAGGGTTTGGCTTGAAATAAGGGCCACCATTGATCGCCGCGAATTTTTGATTGGCTAAAACAAATTCAATAGAAATCGCATTGTCGCCAGATGGGGTCCCTTCCAGTTTTTGAACAGTAATTACTTTAGAATCTTCAAAGAGTGAGATATAGAAATCGACTGCTTCTTCTACTTCTGTAGTAAACCAGAAATGGGGAACAATTTTACTCATCGTTCTCTTCCTTTCCCTTTAGCACGTCAGTTGGCCTATCCGATAGGTTTATTTTACGCTACTCTTCTTTCCTTACATAATGATAAGCATCTCTGAATTCACCATTTTCAATCTTTATCACACCCGTAAACTGAAAACCTAATTTCTTTAAGATATGTTTCATTGGTTGATTATCCTTATGCGTATCAATTCGAATATTCGAGTGTCTTTCTTGTACCCATTTTAATAAATTTTGTCCGACACCCTTTTCTTTCCCATTTGATGCAATTCGGTGCACCGTTGCATAAGGTTCTTTATTTAACCATTCTCCTTCAATTTTAAAATACGTAGGATCCGGTTCTGTAAAAACAGAGAGAACGCCTATTAACTCATTCTCTTTATTAAAAGCTACATGCGCTGCCTCAAGTGCTATATCTTTTAGAATGACTTCTTTTGAAGGATAACCTTCTGCCCACTGAATGATTCCATTTTCTAATTGAAAAGAGCGAGCCGTATCAAAAACTTTTTTCATTTCCAAAATATCTTCTGCTGTTGCTAAACGTATTTTCATTTTTTCACCTCAAATAACTCTTTTATTTATTTTACCACAATTTTTCTATTTCAAAAAAACTGCTGAATCAAGCCTTAATAATTGAATGTTTTTTTAAAGGTATGTTACGTTTTTTAGTAACTTAAACAAAATTAACCTGTTGATTCGTTAAAAGACTATATTTAGGAAGGAATGAGCAACAAAATGAAAAATAAAAAAGTTATGCGGTGGTTTTATCCTGGCGTAGCCCTCTTTATCTTTGCTAGCTTCTTAATCTCATTATTAATTGATTTTGTACCGAGCACACTTGAGGTATTTTTATCTACAACGATGGGGATGCTATCCTTTGCAATTATGCTAACCCTTGTTCTTATTGCTGTTAGGCCTAAACCTCTTGAGAAGATACTCGGCTTAACGGATATGTATGAAATTCATGCTTGGATGGCTATGGCGCTGCCTGTTACATTGTTTATCCACGTTTTTATTCGTTGGAGTGGCTTGGAGCGTATATTCACCCTTGATATTTCACAAGCTTCGATTTGGGGATATGGGGGACTCATTACCTTATTTCTAGTCATGGTTACAGGAATTTTCGTTTTGTCAGATACGATTATTCAAAAATCAGAAAAATTAATGGACTTGAAAGAAAATGCTTATAATCGAAATTTTCATTTATGGATTCATCGTCTAGCAATTGTTAGTATCCTAGCGATACACTTCCATATTTATAATGTATACTACCTATCCGATAATATTCCAATGCGTGTTTTAACAACTACTTATACGGTACTAACGTTAGGTTGGTATTTCTATTATAAATTCAAAATTTACCGTTTACCAAAATATGACGTTGCTGAAGTTACTATGCCTACACCTGATATTTATCAAATTCATTTGAAATCGAGCGAAAGTGAAGTTTTGAGCTATCAACCTGGTCAATATGGTTTTTTCCGTTTTGTGGATTCTGAGATTTCGGGTGAAGCCCATCCGTTTTCTTTCTCAAGTGCACTCAGCCATACTTCAGACACCCTTGAAATTATGGTGAAAGAATCTGGTGATTGGACAAGTGAACTAGATCAAGTAAAGCCTGGAGATAAAGTAACCATTGAAGGACCGTATGGTAGCTTTTATCCAAAAGAAGTCGAACATTCTGATACGCCTTTAGTCTTACTTTCAGGTGGAATTGGTGTCACTCCAAACCTTAGTATTTTACGGCATGAAATGACGCTTAACTCTAACCGGCGAATTGCTTTTGTGTGGGGCTTAAATGTCGAAGACGATATGATGTATATTGATGAACTTGAAAAATTGGCTGAAGAAAATGAGAACTTTAGTTTCCACTTAATCTTCAGTGGCGAAGAAGTAGAAGGTTACCCAGAAGGCTTTATTGATGATGATTTCATCCGCAGTGAAGGCTTAGAAGAGTTTTATGACACTGCGAACTGGCATGTTTGTGGTCCACCGCCAATGCTTGAAGCGGCAAAAGGTTTACTCGCAGAACAAGATGTGGATGAAGAACAACAATATATCGAAGAATTTGCCTTTTAATTTGATCGATCCAACAAAAAAACTTTCTAGAATTTTCTCTAGAAAGTTTTTTTATATTATTTATTTTTCACGTGAGACAAGAATTCGATTTCTTTCTTCTACACGTTCTTCAACCATAAAGTATATGCTAAGTAAGCTGCTGTTAAAGCACCCAATGCAAGAGATAAACATATAAATAATTTTAGTTGTCATTGACCAGTCCATAATAAGAATGTTGTACATCAACATTCTTGTAATACCTACAGGTAAAGATACACGCTTTAACTATGGATTAAATTTCCCATTTTTTGGTCTTTTTTTGAGTAATCTGCGATAGCTCACATCCATAAATCTGTAAACGTCTCAACTGATCGATCAACACCAAATAATGTACCAATAATTGATGGACTTACTCCCATAATATTACTATAAATAATGAGTAAAAGGGATAAAGTATTTTCTTATTATAAATTATGCACCAATTACACGTACACGTTCATTATCTGTGATGTATTCTTTTTCTGCAACTTCGCCTTCAATTGAACCGAATGGCATTTGTGCTTGTAATTCCCAACGTTCTGGCAAATTTAATAATTCTTTTACAGACTTATCAAATCCTTGTTCATAACCAACGTTAAAGTGCTGTAAGCTTCCACCTAAACCTAATTGAGTTAATCCTAACCATGTTGCATATTGTGTGTTTGCATTATTATTTTGTTTGTAAGCTTCACCACGAGTACCATTTACTGGCATTGTTTCTACTGCATCTAAGTCTTCAAAGAAAAGCACAGTTCCTACCCCATTTTTAGCACCTTGCATAACACCAGACATCATATCCCACATTTCTCCTTGTAAGACATCTTTTTGGACGTCTAAAATGTGGTCCCACAGTTTTACATTATCTTCTCCAAAAACGATAGCTACACGTGTTGTTTGGCTATTAAAAGCTGTTGGAACCTCTCTAACGATATTTGTAATATATTCAGAGATTTCCTCATTTGATAATTCTGTATTTTTTCCAATCACATATTGTGTACGACGATTTTTTACTAGTTCTGTTAATTTAGACATTAATATTCTCCTCTACTTATTTAAATATATCTTGAATACAAGACATATATTATCATGCGAATACTTCGAAGTCAAGATAATATTTAAAATTTTCAATTATTTGTTTTACTTACTAGGACAATATAAGAGGTTATTTGAAATAATAAAAGACTTTCTAGCATAATTACGCTAGAAAGTCTTTTATAAGTCGTTATTTATAATATTAGTCATCCATTTTTTACAAATTATTTTCTTGATAATCTTGTTTTGAAATATACGCCTCTATCGGTACAATATCTTCAGCAGATGGTGCATCCGCAATTTCTTCTTTGTTTATCTTTTTAGATAAGAAACCACCTTGAATATACTTAGCTTCCGAAGAATAATAAAAAGCTGTTGGACTTAATTGGTCAATTGCTTTGTAGAGCTGACGTTCAGTCGTTCGAGGCGACAATACAGTTAAGACTAATCGTTCTCCATCTCTTCCGTACCCTCTTTCAATCGTGACGCCATAACCTAGGTTACGCAGGCTTTCTGCCAATGAATGGTCTAAACTATCCGTAATGATTTGTATGACTGAGTAACCTAGTGCTAGCCGATCTTCAATCATCATTCCCGTATAAATACCTACTCCAAATCCTAAAGCGTAGACGATTAAGTAGATAGGGTTTGAAAGGTATTGCATTACTATTGAAAGTCCTACCGTGTAAATCATCACTTCTACAATAGCTATAATCGGCGCAACTTTTCGGTAGCCACGCATAGTAAAAATAACACGTAAAGTGTTCAAAGTAATATAGACTAGATTAATTAGAAAAATTTGTCCAAGTAACAACCAATTCATTTCATATGCTCCTTACAAAATATCATGCGGTTAACTTAACAAAAAAAGAGCATCCATGCAATCTATTTTATTTGCTTTTCAAGCACATTAAAATCTCTATGTAATTTGCTTATTCCATACTCTTAAGTATTTCGGGAAGTAATTCTTTATATCTTACCGAAAAATCTAAGATTGGAATTATAGTAACATGACACTCTTTTGCGTCACGTGTTAACAGGCATTCATCATAGATTAACTGGATACAAAGTTTCTTATTTGGTAGCTTTTTATTTTCAATAAACCATTTTGTTAGATCTGAATAAAGACTTCTTGCTTCTTTATCTACTGATTTTTCAATCGTATATTTTCCTACAACACTATCCCACCAAGTTTCAAATCTTCTATAAACTTCTTTAAATACCTCAAAATTATCTTCATCTTCTACAATGAGTTCTTTGTAGAACAATTCTCTTTTATCAAAAAAGTATTTAATATCTGCCGTCGGATCGTCACCCATTAAACTTTCGGTTATTTCTTTCCATAATTTGCGATAGTTATTTTCAAAGGATTCATTAAATGTAATTTTTTTTGAAAGGTAAGGAAACTTAAAGTCATCTTTGTTTTGATTTAAATAAATATTTTGAATATAAATTAGAAAATTTAACGTATACGAAGCGTTTAGTTCCAATTCAAAGGGATTTTCCATATATTCTTTTAATTGATTTTTCTGTGATTCCATACAAAATTCCCCCAATGTCTTTAATCTATTATACACAGTTAGCATTTTTTGTTCAATCTCACTTAGTATGACGTCTGATCTGTTCCAGTACTTCATGAACATTTCGAGAGAGAGTTAGCCGCTTATTTAAAAGAACTTTACTTTCTTCTTTTTGAAAATTGAGTATCAGGTCCGCAAATTCATTCGCTTCCCAAGATAATGGATTTACCGCCGGCTCCTCTAAATTTAACTTTTGAGCTTCTTTTGTACGTGCATCAATTAAAGTCACTTCTGAAAGTCCTGTTACTCCATCTAAAATTAGTGTCTGATCCGGACCATATATTTCGGTAGAATGAAGTGAAGTATTGATTTTTCCGAAATTCAAAGTGACATCAAAGTCTGGATATCTTAACAGGGCCATTCCTTTACCATCGACTCCAGTTTCAACTTTTTGAGTGAACGCGTGGACGCTTAGAGGTTTACCAAACCAATGAATAGCCGCATAGACCACATATATGCCCAAATCATTCACTGACCCACCATCAAAGTTTGGAGAGAAAATCGCAGGTTCTCCTCCCTTTAATACCTCATCATAGCGTGAAGAATACTTGCTATATGTTAAAGAAGCACCATACACCCGAGGTAAGTTTTTAATCCATTTTGAGATAGTCATAAAATTTGGCTCATATAAATGTCGAGCTGCTTCAACAACCACTTTATTATTTTGTCTAGCCAAATCGATAAGTCTATCTAGATCAGGTAGAGAAGTTACTATTGGTTTTTCTACAATTGCATGCTTTTGATGGATTAGTACTTGTTTGGCTTGTTCAAAATGAAGACTGTTGGGTGAGGCAATATAAATAACATCAATTTCAGGGTCATTCAAAAAAACTTCCCAATCCGTATAGGCTTTTAAAGCTTTAAATTTCTCTTTAAATAAAAGAGCTCTGTCTTGCGTACGTGAATACACAGCCTCTAAACTATACTTACCACTATTTATTGCAGCTTCAATAAACTGTTCTGTAATGTCGCTAGTGCCTATTGTACCCAATCTTAACTTCGCCACTGTTTCTCCTCGTTTCATACAAACTATTTTAGGTTCTTTTAGTGATTCCTAGTGTCAAAATCTACCACCTGATTATAGCCTTAAGTGATGCTAGATGCAAAGCTTCATTTGAATAATTTACATATTTAATGCCACTTGGAGCTTATCAAAATTTTCTCCTTTTCACCGAAGTTATATCCCTTTAAGTACTTAATATTCTAGCTACATTTTTATGGTGAAGTAACTTCAAAGACGTAAATAAAACAATTTTGTATAATTATCCCTTCAATCATACTGCATAAATTCTAATTTTAAGACACGTTGACCCTTTGGAATGCAATGAAAAAAGCACCCACTTGGAAGTGAATGCTTTGATATAAGTTGTAGTAAATCAATGGATGAGACTCAATTTCTTCCGAAATGTCTATTCCATATTGTATCCGCAAGCGTATAAATACGCAACGGTTCCACCAATTAACGTTTTGAGAATTGTGGTGACTTACGAGCTTTTTTACGACCTGGTTTGTAACGTTCTTTCATTCTTGAATCACGTGTTAAGTAACCAGCTGCTTTTAATGGTGCACGGAAATCTGGATCTACTGTTAATAAAGCACGTGCAATTCCATGACGAACTGCTCCAGCTTGTCCTGCATATCCTCCACCGTGAAGGTTTACACGAACATCGTAGCTACCTTTTGTGTCCGTTGCAACAAATGGTTGATTAATAATTGTGTGTAAGTATTCATATGGTAAGTATTCTGCAATATCTCTACCATTTAATTCGATTTTACCTGTTCCTGGTGTCAAAATAACGCGAGCAACAGAGTTTTTACGACGACCAGTTCCAAAATATTGTACTTGTGCCAATGTGTATGTCCCTCCTTAAGATTAAATCAAGTTTGTAATGTCTAAGTTTTCTGGTTGTTGTGCTGAATGTTTGTGCTCTGGACCTGAATAAACATGTAACTTTTTAATCATTGAACGTCCAAGAGAGTTTTTAGGAAGCATTCCCTTAACTGATGTTTCAATTAAACGACGTGAATTCTTCTCACGCAATTCTCCAGCAGATGTTTGAGTTAATCCACCTGGATGACCTGAGTGACGAGCGTATAATTTATCAGAAGCTTTGTTTCCTGTTAATTGAATATTTTCAGCGTTAATAACGATAACGTAGTCACCAGTATCAACATGTGGTGTATAAGTTGGTTTATTTTTACCGCGTAAAATTGATGCAACGACTGTTGATAGACGACCTAATGAAATGTCAGTAGCGTCTACAACGTACCATTTACGATCAATTTCAGCTGCTTTAGCCATATAAGTACGCACTAGTTTTCCCTCCAAAATAATGTCTAGATTCTTTTTTTAGTAAAAACAATTTATATCTTGTCCCAAAAGTTATAAATCATTTTATAAAATATCATAAGATAATTGTTTTATCATAATAAGTTTACGGGGCTTATCATGGTGGTAAACAATACCATTGATAATATTACCCCGAATATTGCACAATGTCAATGGTCTGAGTGGATTTTAATTAAAAAATAATCAGTTTATTTGAGTAGAAAACCATCCATTTCATAGTAAATCTTTTCTAACCATAAACCATTAGGAGAAATAGTTTGTCCAGCTTCGTCCCTATTTTTTGATTTTAAAATCTGCTTCATACGAATAGGTTCACTTCTTCCATCTGCAATCGGTAAAACTGTACCCATAATGATTCGTATCATATGGTATAAGAAACCGTCACCCGTAAAAGTGAATATCCATTCTTTCCTCTCTTCATTTACCTCAATACTTGCTTCGTAAATTGTACGAACCTTATCGTCTTTATCTGTTTTAGCTGAACAAAAACTAGTAAAATCATGTTCGCCTACTAAATAGTTTAACGCCTCTTCAGCTCTTTCTTTATCCATTTTATAAGGATGATGATAGACAAAGTTTCGAGTAAATGGATTTGGTAAAAGGTTATTATCAATTCGAAATGTGTAAGTCTTTTTAATCGCATGGTAACGTGCATGGTAGGTATCAGTTACACGTTCAAGTTTATTCAATGTTATATCTGGTGGAGTAAGTACATTTAAAGCTTTGAACACACCTTCTTGAGGTATAGTTTTTAAAAAATCAAAATGAAACACCATTGCCTTGGCATGTACACCAGAATCCGTACGACCCGCTGGATGAATACGAACAGGAGTATCTTTTTGAATGATTTTTAAGGCCTTTTCGATTTCTCCTTGGACAGTGCGAGCATTCGGTTGAATCTGAAAGCCTGCAAAACCCGTTCCATCGTAAGCGATTGTTGCTTTGTAGCGTACAGTATCCATTTTTCTCTCTCCCATTTAAAGGATGACAAATCTTCCGACAAATAACAGCACAGTCAAAGTTAAGAAATATAACATGACAAATGTATCCATTTTTTTCCAAATCAATTGTCTTAATTTTGTGCGGGAATCCCCTCCGCGATAACCACGAGCTGTCATCGCTACAGCTAATTGATCCGCACGATCAATTGAACTAATGAAAAGAGGAATAAGTAAAGGAATGACTTTTTTCATTCGTTCGATGATACTTCCAGAACTAAAATCAACACCACGAGCTCTTTGCGCATTCATTATCTTTTCTGTTTCTTGTAATAGTGTTGGCACGAAACGCAAAGCAATGGATAAGATTAGAGCAATTTCTTGCACAGGAACTTTGAATTTTTTCAAAGGATTAAGCAAAGCTTCTATCCCATCTGCAATTTCCAGAGGTGTAGTCGTTAAGGTCAATATGGTTGACATAAGGACAATCATAATAAAGCGTAACATAATTAAAATAGCATTATAAATGCCTTCAAGCGTAATCCGTAACCAACCGACTTCAAAAAGAACAGTATCTCCTTGAGAGAATATCAGTTGAAAAGTTACTGTAATTAAAATTAAGAAAACCAAGGGCTTAAGCCCATCTATATAATACTTAAAAGGCACTTTAGAAAAACTTGCCGCAATAAGTACTGTAGCTAATAGTAAGCCAACCGTCCACCAATGACTAGCCATAAAAATTAATAGGATAAACCATACAGCTGAAATGAGTTTAGCTCTTGGGTCTAATCGATGAATGAACGAATCTCCCGGTATATATTGACCAAGTACGATTTTATCCATTATGGTCACCCACCTTATCCATAATGAAATCAGTCAAATCATCTAAAGTAAGCGGAACATTTTCAGATGCCCAACCTTCTTTTTTCGACAACATTTCTGCAAACCCTACTGTTTTCGGTACATCTAATTGTACCGACTGCAGCCAATCTGAGCGTTTAAATACTTCACTTGGTTCCCCTTGCTCAACGACTCTACCTTCATCAAGGACAATCATATGATCCGCATAATTAGCCACATCTTCCATCTGATGTGTAACTAAAACAATGGTTATGTCTTTGGTTTCATGAAGTCTCTTAAATAAGCGCATCATTTCCAGTTGCCCTTTAGGGTCTAAACCAGCAGTAGGTTCATCTAAAATTAATACACTTGGTTCCATTACTAGAACACCCGCAATCGCTACTCGACGCATCTGACCGCCGGACAAATCAAAAGGAGAGCGTTCCATAAATGATGCATCTAAACCAACAACAGGCAAAATCTCTTCGGCCTTTTTTAAAGCTTTTTCTTCTGACATTCCAAAGTTCTGAGGACCAAAAGCAATATCTTTTACAATGGTCTCTTCAAAAAGTTGAGCTTCCGGAAACTGAAATACAACACCAACCTCTTTACGAATATCATTAATATTTTTAGGTCTATTACTTTTAGATAATTCGATGTCCCCAATATACACACTTCCAGAAGAAGCAACTTTCAAACCATTAAAATGTTGAAGAATTGTCGATTTACCACTCCCCGTATGGCCAACAATAGCGGTATAGCTACCTTTTTTAATGGTAAAGTTTATATCATGTAAGACATGATTTTCAAAAGGAGTATCTGGTTGGTAAACGTAATTTACATTTTTAAATTGTATTTCCATAACCATTCCACCAACCTTTCTTCTGACATATATTCATCAGGTACATTTAAGCCACGCGTAGATAACTTGTTTTTAAGTTGTTCAGCAAAAGGAACAGTCAAACCTAGATCGATTAATTCGTCTCCAAGCTTAAATATTACTTCTGGTCGTTCAACATATTGAATCTTACCTTTATTCATCACAAATATACGGTCTGCTTCATTGGCTTCATTTATATCATGAGTAATTGATATAACCGTCATCTTACTTTCTTCTTTAATCGATTTTACTGTGTTTAAAACTTCTTGGCGTCCTTTAGGGTCTAACATACTGGTCGCTTCGTCTAACACAATAATTTGTGGGCGCAAAGCTAAGACACCAGCAATAGCCACACGCTGTTTTTGTCCACCAGATAGACGAGAAGGTTCCATTAATTTAAAATCTTCCATGCCTACACGCTTTAATGCATCATCAATGCGTATAATCATCTCATCTCGGGGTAATCCAATGTTTTCCAGTCCAAAAGCCACGTCATCTTGAACAGTGGATCCTACAAACTGATTATCTGGATTTTGGAAAACCATCCCCACTTTTTGACGAATATCCCAAATGTTTTCCTCGTTCAACTCGAGGCCATCAATGAATACGGTTCCTTTTTCAGGAACATTTAACCCGTTTAAAGTTTTAACAAGAGTAGATTTACCAGAGCCATTCGCTCCAATTAATGTAATCCATTCGTCTTTTTCGATATCTAAAGAAACATCGTTCAAAACGTAATTCTCTTGATTTTGACTGTAACGATAAAAAATATTTTTTAGTGAGATTAAGCTCATTGTCTTTACTCCTGTACGTCTATAAATAGTCAGATTGCTTTTCGTCAAGTATAAACAAAAAATCACTTTTCGATATATACGCTTCTCCTAGGAGAGAGCTCCCAGGAGAAACTAGAGCTAGACACTTGGTTTTATCCATCATCATAACGCTCTCTATACATCATAAAAAGTGAGTCATTGTATACTATTCAGTTCAAAAACGATTATTCTTCGTTTTCTTCTGCTTCTGTTTCTTCTTCAGCAACAACTGGTTCTTCTTCTGTTTGATCGAAATTTACTTCTTCAACAAACTCAAGAATTGCCATTGGTGCTCCATCTCCACGACGGTTTTCTGTGTTTAACACACGAGTGTAACCACCATTACGTGTTTCGAAACGAGGAGCAATCTCGTTAAATAATTTTTGAACAACAGATTCAACAACAATTGCGTCTTCTGTTTCTTCAACAGTTGCTAATTCGTTACGTAATACTTGTACAGCTTGACGACGTGCATGTAAGTCTCCACGTTTACCTAAAGTTACAAGCTTGTCAGCTAATTTAGAAGTTTCTTTTGCACGAGCCTTTGTAGTAGTGATACGCTCGTTAATGATTAAATCAGAAACTAAATCACGTAATAAAGCTTTTCTTTGAGAACTTGTACGTCCTAATTTACGGTTTGCCATTTAGTTGAAATCCTCCTTACCAAAAAATTCAGTGTTTTAAATTGTTTCTTTTAATGTTAAATCTAATTCATTTAATTTTTGCTTAATTTCAGTTAATGATTTCTTACCTAAGTTACGAACTTTCATCATTTCTGGTTCTGTTTTGTTCGTTAACTCTTCAACAGTGTTAATACCTGCTCGTTTTAAGCAGTTGTATGAACGCACTGATAAATCAAGTTCTTCAACTGTCATTTCAAGCATCTTTTCAATCTTAGTTTCTTCTTTCTCAACCATAATCTCGACTTCACGAGCTTCTTCGGTTAAGTTAACAAAGATATTTAAATGTTCAGTTAGAATTTTAGCTGCTAAACTCACACTATCTTCCGGCGAAATAGAGCCGTTAGTCCATACATCAAGTGTCAATTTATCATACTGATCACTTTCACCAACACGAGCATCTTCCACATGATAGTTTACTCGAGTGATTGGGGTATAGATTGAGTCGATTGGAATAACTCCAATTGGCATTTCGTCTTGCTTATTATCTTCAGCACTTACATAGCCACGACCTCTTTGCGCACTCAAACGAGCGTGAAAATGGCCACCTTCAGCAACAGTAGCAATATATACATCAGGGTTTCTAACTTCTACTTCACTATCGTGAATAATATCGCCAGCTGTAATCGTTGCAGGACCCTTAATATCTATTTCTAAAGTTTTTTCATCTTCAGAATGAATTTTTAAAGCAACTTTTTTCAAGTTTAAAATTAATGCAGTAACATCCTCTACAACACCATCGATTGTTGAAAATTCATGCAATACACTGTCGATTTGTACACTTGTAATCGCTGCTCCCGGTAGTGATGAAAGCAAAATACGACGCATTGAATTTCCTAAAGTTGTCCCATAACCACGTTCTAATGGCTCAACGACAAACTTACCGAACTTCTCATCATCACTGATCTCAACTGTTTCAATAACAGGCTTTTCAATTTCGATCATATAATCCGTTTACCCCTTTCAAACGTTTAGCGCTCATAACGGTTTTTAATAAAATTAAAATGCACTTCCTTATTAAACGCGACGGCGTTTTGGAGGACGGGTACCATTATGTGGAATTGGTGTTACGTCGCGAATTGCAGTAACATCTAATCCATTAGCTTGTAATGAACGAATAGCTGACTCACGACCAGATCCTGGTCCTTTTACCGATACTTCAATTGTCTTCATGCCATTCTCAATTGCTCCTTTAGCAGCAGCTTCAGCAGCCATTTGAGCAGCAAATGGTGTAGATTTACGTGAACCTTTGAAACCTAAGGCTCCAGCAGATGACCATGAAATTGCATTACCATGTACATCTGAAATCATAACAATTGTGTTGTTAAATGTTGATCGAATATGAGCAACTCCATGCTCAATATTTTTTCTTTGACGTCTACGTGAACGTGTTCTTGGTGTTCTTGCCATTAGAATCTTTTCCTCCTATCTAATTAGATATTATTTTGCACCTTTACGAGTACGTGCGTTGTTTTTAGTTTTTTGTCCGCGTACAGGTAATCCTCTACGGTGACGGTTTCCTCGATAAGATCCAATCTCAGTTAAACGTTTGATATTTTGAGAAACTTCACGACGAAGGTCTCCTTCAATCTTTAATTCGTTAACTTCTGCACGAATTGCATCTAATTGTTCGTTAGTTAGGTCACTTACGCGAATGTCTTCTTCTACTCCAGCAGCAGCTAAAATCTTCTGTGCTGTTGTTTTACCGATTCCATAAATATAAGTTAATGAAATGACGATATGTTTATCTCGTGGAATATCTACTCCAGCTATACGTGCCATCTATTGCACCTCCTGCTTTTTATCCTTGTCTTTGTTTGTGTTTCGGGTTGTTACAGATTACATGTACTCGACCTTTACGGCGAATAACCTTGCAATTTTCACACATTTTCTTTACTGATGGTCTTACTTTCATTTTTTAAACCTCCATGAATA
>DAIOTF010000023.1:0-18587 GCA_036752165.1 Atopostipes sp. | reverse complement strand
AAATCCTTTAATAATGAAAAAGCAAGTAAATTTGTTAACGGAGTGCTTCAAGGAATTCTAGATACAAAAGAAGCCTAATCAGGGCTTCTTTTTTAAATTGCAGCAGTTTTAGCTAAGCAATTGGTGTTGAGTAGACAGGAGTGATGAAGTGGAACAATATTTAACCGTTTCACAGTTAACAAAATATATTTCCAAAAAATTCCAAGTCGATCCTTATTTAGATCAAGTGTATTTAAAGGGAGAAATTTCAAATTATAATCCAAGACGCTCAGGTATACAATATTTTAAACTAAAAGATGAACATTCGATTCTTTCAGCCGTCCTTTTCCCAAGTGATGCGAGAAATATTCGGTTTGAACCAGAAAATGGTATGAGTGTATTGGTCACTGGGCGGGTGAGTGTTTATGAAGCTGGTGGATATTATCAAATTATCGTTCATTCCATGCAACCGGATGGCTTAGGTGCGCTTTATTTAGCCTATGAACAAACAAAAGAGGCCCTTTCTAAAGAAGGCTTATTTGCTATGGATTTGAAAAAACCTATCCCTAAGTATCCTAAACGAATCGCCGTCATAACAAGTCCGAGCGGCGCGGTTATTCAAGATATTTTGACAACTGTCAAGCGTCGTTATCCAATTGCTGAAGTTGTTTTATTCCCGACGGTCGTTCAAGGGAATCAATCGGCCGATTCCATAGTTGGAAATATCAAGCATGCGGAAGCGATTGGAAATTTTGACACGATGATTATCGGTCGTGGTGGTGGATCTTTTGAAGATTTGTTTTCGTTTAACGAAGAGAAGGTTGTTCGAGCGATTGCAGAGGCTAAAACTCCAGTGATTTCCTCTGTTGGTCATGAAACAGATACAACATTGACGGATTTAGTTGCTGACTTGCGTGCCCCGACACCGACCGCTGCCGCTGAATTAGCCGTACCAGTATTAACGGAAGAAATAATACGCATAGAAGAGTATAATCAAAGGATGTTTCGTGCTTTTCAGGCAAGAATTCAACATTTATCAGAAAAGTTGTATCGAATAACAAACTCCGTTATTTTCCGCCAACCTGAACGCTTGTATGATGGGTACTTACAAAATGTCGATCAATTGGAAAATCGGTTAATGAATCGAATGGAAACTATTTTAAAAACCAATCAACAACAAGCTGATTTATTAACGCAACGTTTAAAAGGTTACCCGATTCGACCTTATGTAAAAGAACAGAGCACTAGAATAGATTATTTAACAAAAAAATTACAACAGAGCCTAAGCAATCAATTACAACAAAAGAATTTTAAAGTGACACAAGCCATTCAAGCTTTAGAGCATTTGTCTCCACTGAAAATATTAGCTAGAGGCTATGCAGTGATTGAAAAAGACGATACCGTTATCCGCTCAGTGGAAGAGGTGTCAAAAGGCGATAGGCTAAATCTGATTTTAAATGATGGCACGATAACGACAGAGGTCATTTTATTAGAAAAAAAGGAGAACGATTAAATGGCAGAACAAGAACAAACCTTTGACAAGTCCTTAAACGAATTAGAAAAAATTGTCGAACAATTGGAACAAGGCGATGTTCCACTTGAAGAAGCACTAGATAAATTTCAAGAAGGAATTACTTTAAGTCGTAAGCTTAAAAAGACACTTCAAGATGCTGAAGAATCTTTAGCTAAAATAGTGACTGAAAATGGCGAAGAAGAAATATTTGAACAAGGAGAGGGCTAATGACAACCAATCAAGCATTTGAAACCTTTAAAAAAAACAACATTCAGTCGTTCGAAAAATATATGCTAAGTCATATTGAATCCGTAAGTGGGACGGAACTCGAAGAATCAATGAACTATTCTTTGAGTGCTGGGGGCAAAAGATTACGCCCGCTTTTACTTCTAGCTGTTTTAGAATCATTTGGTGCCGATGTTGAATTAGGTTTTCCGGCTGCAGCTGCTTTGGAAATGATTCATACATACTCTCTAGTCCATGATGATTTACCTGCTATGGATAATGATGAGTTGCGTCGTGGCAATCCTACAAATCACATCCAATTCAATGAAGCGACAGCAATACTAGCTGGAGACGCGCTGTTAACTTTAGCTTTTGAAGTGATCACTTTAGGGAATTTACCCGCAGAGATTAAAATTCAACTTACAAGAATTCTGGCGCAAACGTCTGGTTATACGGGCATGGTGGGTGGCCAGCAAGCAGATATTGATGGGGAAGATTCCGACCTTTCTTTAGAAGAAATTGAACAAATTCATCTTCGAAAAACGGGAGCTTTGATTAAAATGGCTATGCTTTCTGGTGGAATCATTGTCCAAAAATCAGATGAAATTTTAGATAAATTAGCTTCATATGCGGATGAAGTGGGGATTGCTTACCAAATACGAGATGATATCTTGGATGTGGTGGGTACGGAAGAAGAGTTAGGAAAAGGCGTCGCGACAGATGCAGCCCTAGGTAAAAGTACTTATCCTTCTTTATTAGGTTTAGAGGGAGCGTTCGAAGCGTTAGATCAAAGACTTAACAATGCGATTCAAGCGATTCAAGCCATTGCAGAACTGGATAAGGATTTCCAACCTGAATTACTTTCTAATTTTGCAAGTATGTTAGCCTTAGAGGAGTATAAGTAAGTGGAGAAGAAACGGACAGATGACTTGTTAGTCGAACAAGGATTGGTTGAAAGCAAAGGGGAAGCCTTGTCTCATATTTTAGCTGGGAATGTTTTTACGACGAAAGAAATAAAAGTTCTTACCGCTGGTGAAAAACTACCTGTAGATACTGAACTTTATATTAAAGGTCAAGAGAAAAAATATGTCAGCCGCGGGGGTCTGAAATTAGAAGAAGCCGTTCGTTTGTTTAATTTAGATTTAAATAATCAAATTGTTCTAGACATTGGGGCTTCAACTGGAGGATTTACGGATGTCTCTTTAAAAAATGGTGCAAAACTGGTGTATGCCTTGGATGTGGGGACTAATCAGTTGGCTTGGGAACTACGTAACCATGATCAAGTCGTAGTCATGGAAAAAACCAATTTTCGCTATAGTCTTCCTGATGACTTTAAAGAAGGTAAGCCTCATTTTGCGACCATTGATGTGTCCTTTATTTCACTAGAGCTTATTTTACCACCACTTTACCCTATTCTCGAAGAGGAGGGCGAGGTGATTGCCCTCATTAAACCGCAGTTTGAAGCTGCCCGAGAAGATGTGGGCGAGGGTGGAATTGTAAAAGATTTTGAAGTGTACCGTGCAATTTTAAAACACATATTGAACTTTTCGGAAAGCCTTTCTTTTGGTGTCTTACATCTTGGGGTGTCTCCAATTACGGGAACAAAAGGTAACATTGAGTTCCTCGCTCATCTTAAAAAAGATGTAAAAAGTATGGAAAATAAAGACGAGCAAATTGAAGAAGTTTTAAATCAAGCCTCTTACCGTCTTAATGAGGCCTAAAAATTGTCGATTTGTAGGATAGAGGAGGAAAAATCGTGTTACACGAATTGCATATTCATAATTTTGCGATTATCGAAGATATTTCGCTTGAATTTGACAAAGGAATGACCGTCTTGACAGGAGAAACGGGTGCTGGGAAATCGATTATCATTGATGCTGTAGGCTTACTAGCTGGTGGGCGCGGTTCGTCCAACTATGTCCGTCACGGGACTAAAAAGTGTGTGTTAGAAGGCCACTTTGAAACCCCTCAAAACCAAAAACTGGTTGAGTTGTTTGAAAAATCGGCACTTGAATTTGATCCAGAAATTCTAATTATTCAAAGAGAGATTTATCAAAATGGACGAAGTGTGTGTCGTGTAAATGGATCAATCATCACAATTGGTTTGCTGAAAGAAATTGGAACGTATTTGATTGATATTCATGGTCAAAATGAGCATCAAGAATTGATGCAATCAGATAATCATATTTATTTGCTGGATTATTTTGGTGGCGAAGCGATTGAAAAGTTAAGAGAGTCTTACCAAATAGATTACAATGAGTACCGCGCGACGCGAAAAAGGTTTCGGGATTGGCAAGACAAAGAACAAGAAATAGCACAAAAGTTAGATATTTTACGTTTTCAAACGGATGAAATTGCACAAGCTAATCTTCAACCGGATGAAGAAGAGGCATTAGAAGAAGAAGAGCGACGTTTAGCCAATTTTCAGTCCATTATGGAAGCTTTATCAACTAGCTACCAATTGCTCCAAGACAATGAGCCGAGTGGTTTGGAACTTGTAGGAAAGGCAATGGATGAGATGGAAACCATTGCTGAAGTGGACCATGAATTTCAAGACATTTCATCGGAATTAACAGGTGCTTTCTTTCAGTTACAAGAAGTAGCAAGTTCCATCTATAATCAACTCGACAAGCAAGAATATGATGAGGAACGTTTAAATGAGATAGCAAGTCGCTTAAACTTAATCCAACAGCTGAAACGTAAATATGGAAGTTCTATCGCTGAAATTCTAATATTTTACGAAGATTCGATGAAAGAATTATCAGAGATCGAAAATCGTTCGGAGTCGAAAGAAGAATTAGAAGATAAATTGCAACGATTAGAAAAACGGCTAGTTGAAAAAGGACGAGGGATTTCAGAAATACGACGCAAAATAGCCCTTGCATTAGAAGAAGCAATTCATGAAGAGTTACAGGCTCTTTATATGGAAAAAGTGGAATTTGTTGTAAAATTTAGTGATGAGATTGAGAATTTAACGATAAAAACGGCGAATTCTCAAGGGCTAGATCAAGTTGAATTTTTCATCTCGACCAATCCAGGTGAGCCTTTAAAACCCTTAACTAAGATTGCATCTGGAGGAGAGCTTTCTCGTATCATGTTAGCCATGAAGACAATCTTTGCGCAGTCTCAAGGAATTACTAGTATTATATTCGATGAAATTGATACGGGTGTCAGTGGACGAGTAGCACAAGCGATTGCTGAAAAAATTCATGCGATTTCAGTTTATTCTCAAGTGCTTTGTATTACGCATTTACCGCAAGTAGCAGCAGCTGCTGATAATCATTTATATGTTAAAAAAGCCCAGTTAGAAACACGAACGACTACCGAGGCTGTCATTTTAGAAGAAGCAGAGCGCGTGGAAGAAATTGCGCGGATGCTTTCAGGTAGTGAAATGACGAGCGGAGCATTACAGGCAGCAAGAGAATTACGATTCAATAGATAAAAACAAAAAGTGTGCAAAATCATTTTTCTGATTTCGCACACTTTATAAATGTTATAGACTTAGTAATGCAGCAAATAATGGTACGACCATTGCAATCACAACTAATATAATGATAATTTTCGCAAATTGATTTTTCTTTTTATTTCTTGACATGTACCCACCTTTTCCTTTTCAACTAGAATTGTAAGTGACCTATTTTTTCTTGTCAAGATTATTTGAGAAATCTTTTCATTTAGATCTTAGATTTGTTATGATTTACATGCAGTATAAGAAAAAGGAGAGATTAGTATGAGCAAACAACAAATTGGTGTTATCGGTATGGCTGTTATGGGAAAAAACTTGGCCTTAAATATTGAAAGCCGCGGTTATTCAGTAGCCATTTATAATCGAACAACTTCTCGAGCAGAAGCTGTCATCCAAGAATATCCGGATAAAAATTTACATTTACAAACTACTATTGAAGACTTTGTCAATTCATTAGAGGTTCCTCGTAAAATTATGCTAATGGTTCAAGCTGGACCTGGAACGGATGCAGTGATTCAAGAAATTCTACCATTATTAGATGAAGGCGATATTTTAATTGACGGAGGCAATACATTATTTACAGACACAATGAGACGAAGCGAAGAACTTGCTGAGTCAGGTATTAATTTCATTGGTACAGGAGTGTCAGGTGGAGAAGAAGGAGCGCTTAAAGGGCCTTCAATTATGCCAGGTGGACAGAAAGAAGCTTATGATTTAGTCGCTCCTATTTTAGAACAAATCTCAGCGAAAGCACCAGCAGACAATGCTCCATGTGTGGCCTATATTGGTCCAAATGGTTCAGGACATTATGTCAAAATGATTCATAACGGAATTGAATACGGCGATATGCAATTAATTGCTGAATCTTATCATATCATGCGTGATTTGCTTGACTTATCAAATGATGAGATTGCAGATATTTTTAAAGAATGGAATGAAGGCGAGTTAGATAGTTTCCTAATTGAAATTACCGCAGATGCTTTAACGAAGATTGATACTGAGACAGGTAAACACGTTGTCGATGTTATCTTAGATCGTGCGGGAAATAAAGGAACGGGTAAATGGACTTCGCAAAATGCGCTCGATTTAGGCACACCTCTTCCGACCGTTACTGAGGCTGTTTTCGCTCGTTACATTTCTGCAATGAAAGATGAACGCGTAGAAGCAAGTAAAGTCATTGCTCAACCTGAAAAGAAAAATCTAGATATTGACCGCAAAAAAGTTATTGAAGAACTACGTCAAGCGCTATACTTCAGTAAAATTATGAGTTACGCACAAGGTTTTTCTCAAATGCGTATGGCTTCAGAAGAATACGACTGGAATTTACAGTACGGTGAAATTGCTAAAATTTGGCGAGCAGGTTGTATTATTCGCGCCCGTTTCTTACAAGATATTACCAATGCTTACGATAAAAATGCAGACTTAGCAAACTTATTATTAGATGATTACTTTAGAGATATTTCAGAAAAGTATCAACAATCCGTGCGTGATATTGTTGGTTTATCTGTACAAGCTGGAGTGCCAGTCCCAGCATTCTCGTCTGCAATCTCTTACTACGATTCTTACCGTTCAGAAAGATTACCAGCTAATATTATTCAAGCGCAACGTGATTACTTTGGAGCGCATACGTATGAACGTGTTGATAAAGAAGGAATTTTCCACTTTGACTGGTATGGAGACAACGGCGAAGAAAAAATTGACTAAATTTTTATTATAGAAAGATAGAACAAAATGAGGATTACTCATTCGATAGAGTAATTCTCATTTTTTGTTTTAATTGGATTAAAACTATGATAATATAATAATAATTGTGAGAAAATAATGAACGCTTTATTCACTAAATGGGTAAAATTATGCTATGATAGAGGCACATTTAACTGGGTAGAGAAAATATTTAGAAAAGAATATAGATTTTTGGAGGCAACATATGATGAAGAAAGTATTAGTAATTGAAGATGAGAAAAATTTAGCTCGTTTCGTCGAGTTGGAATTAAAACATGAAGGAATGGAACCAGAGGTTTGTTATGATGGTCGTTCTGGTTTAGAAGCTGCATTAGATAAAGATAAAAAATTTGATTTAATTTTACTTGATTTAATGTTACCTGAATTGAATGGTTTAGATGTTGCGCGTCGAATTCGTCAGCACAGTAATATTCCAATTATTATGATGACCGCACGTGATTCTACGATTGATCAAGTTTCTGGATTTGAACATGGAGCGGATGATTATATTACGAAGCCTTTTGAAATTGAAGAATTGCTTGCCCGTGTACGTGCTTTAGGACGCCGAATCGATATTGAAAATGAAAAGAATCACGTCCAACAAACGACATTGCAGTATCGTGACTTAGTAATTGAAAAAGAAAACCGTGTGGTCCGTCGTGGCGATGAAATCATTGAATTAACGAAGCGTGAATATGAATTATTAGTTGAATTAATGAGTAATTTGAATGTCGTTCTTTCAAGAGAAGTTCTTTTAAACAGTGTTTGGGAATATGAAAAGGAAATCGAGACAAATATTGTAGATGTGTATATCCGCTACCTCCGCAATAAATTGGATAAGCCAAATGGCGATAGTTATATCCAAACCGTTAGAGGAATGGGGTATGTGATGCGCACATGATGAAATATTGGAAAAAAAGGGAAAGAGAAGGTTCAACGATTCGCGTTCGTTGGACCTTATTAACTATGGGAGTTATCTTTCTGACTTTTACAATTTTTTCCTATATTCTTCTAAATACCTTTCAACGTGTAATGCTCGAAAATCAGGAAGATGATATTGTTGAACTATCCGATGAGTTAGAAGATCGTTTAAGTAATCACTATTATCCGTTAACTGAGAAATCAGCGGGTTTTATGCTTGAAGAACCCGAAATTGAACTTGGACCGATTCCTGCGCCTAAAAATTATATCGAGCGTTCAGAAGAATATTCGCCACCCGTTTCTCTGACAAAGGGTGGGATTGTTGTAAAAATTTATAATATTGACGAAGATGTTATTTATGAGACGGATAGAGATGAGTTTCAGTTTTATCCAACCAGTGAAAGACGTGTCTCACAAATTAACGGTCCTTATGGTATGGCGCTTTCTGTAATTGATCCTATTTACTCGACGTATAATAATAAGTTAATTGGTTATGTACAAGTGATTCAGACATTGGAAGGCTATCATATGATGACAGAAGAGATTGTTGGTTCCAGTCTAATTATTGGTCTGATTGCATTAGTCTTCAGCGCCGTTATTGGTGGTTTACTCATCAATTCGTTTGTCAAGCCAATTACAAGCCTAACGAAAGCAATGGAGTCTATCCGTGAAAATCCAGAGTCCGATGTTCGTTTGGATGAAGGAACAAGGAATGATGAATTTTCTAAATTGGCAAATCGCTACAACGAAATGGTCAACTTAATGCAAGCCAACATCCGGAACCAAACAGAATTCGTAGAAGACGTTTCTCATGAATTACGGACGCCGGTCGCAGTTGTGGAAGGACATTTGCAAATGTTAAATCGCTGGGGTAAGAATGACCCGCAGATTCTAGAAGAATCCATCACCGCATCCCTTCAGGAGACGAAACGGATGAAAACTTTGGTACAAGAAATGCTTGATTTATCAAGGGCAAAAGACGCGGAAGTGCATTATCAAAATGAAAAAACAGATGTCGTGCAATTGTTGGAACAGTTAATGACAAACTTCAAAATGTTGTATCCAGAATTCACATTTACATTCGATAATGAAATCAAAGATTATTTAGATGTAAAAATGTACCGTAACCATTTGGAACAAGTGCTTGTAAATATTTTAGATAATGCAGTGAAATATTCGCTAGATCGCAAAGAAGTGCATATATCATTAAGTATCCAAAATGATGAAGCGCACATTGCGATCCAAGACTTTGGTGCTGGCTTATCCGAAGAAGATCAAGTAAGAATCTTTAACCGATTTTATCGAGTCGATAAAGCCCGAAGCCGTGAAAAAGGTGGAACAGGTCTAGGTTTACCCATTGTAAAAGAACTGGTAGAAACCTATGAAGGACGCGTATCTGTCGAAAGTCAACTTGATCATGGTTCTGTATTTAGAATATTTTTACCAATTGCTGAAGCAGAATAACAATTTAAGGTGTTCATAAGTGTTTTAAAACATTTATGGGCATCTTTTTGTTTTTTTAAAAATTTCGTGGAATTTCAAATAAAAGGATTATTATGTAGACATGAAAAGTTAGACAAAATAAAAAGGAATGCAGAAACAATTAAGTCTGCATTCCTTTTTATTTATACAATTAAATTATCATTTTCTTTGTTGTTTCCCGCTGTTTCGGTTGCGGTTACGATTACGTCCTTGATTTGAATTCTTTCTCTCATGAATTTGTACGTTATTTTTTGGTGTAACATCTTTCATTGCTTTTTTCTTACGTTGAACAACTTCTACGTCGCCTAATTCTTCTTTTACTTGTTTTTGAATTTTTGGCTTATAGTAATAGTTATTAAAGAATTGTTGAGCTAGACTGAATACTCCTGAAATGGCCCAGTATAACGAAACACCTGCTGGACTTGAGAATCCAATCATACCCATCATAATTGGAGTAATGTACATTGTAGTACCAGCAGTTTTTTGCTGTTCTTCAGGCATTGCACTAATCATCATGCGTGACTGAATAAAGTAAACGGCCGCAGTTAATAAGGCTAAAATAATACTACGCTCTCCAAGGTTCATTCCAAACAAAGTAGATTCAGAAATTTGTGTCGAGTGACGGAGTACTTGCAACATCGCAATAAATATTGGCATTTGCAAGAGTAATGGTAAACAACCCGTTAATTGACCAGTTAGACTGATATTATTCGCGCGGTAAACTTCCATTAATTCCATATTCAAAGCTTGCTGTTCAGCTGGATCATCTGTTGCTTTAATTTCAGCTTGAATTTCTTGAGCAACAGGTTGGACAGCAGCCATTTTCACTTGCTGTTCAATTGCGCCTTTTTGTTGTTTGAGTGTAAATGGTAGTAAAACTAATCGGAAGAGAATGGTAAAGATGATAATCGCTACACCATAATTCCCTATAAAATCAGCCATTGCCGTTAATATCCCATCCAATGGAACGACTAAAAACCGATAGACCATTTCTGAAAAAGCCCCTTGAGGATTTCCATCTACATCAAACCTTGCACATCCGGACAGAAAGAGTAATACACTCAGCATTCCTCCGGTTAATATAAATTTCTTTGTTCTTGTTGTTATTTTACGAGTCTTCACATTGTTCATCCTATCTTATCTTATTCAAATATTTACTTGTACAATGATACATGAAGACAACGACTTTTTCAACGGTCTTGAGAAAAGCTTGTATAATCTGGAATGGAATTGTCGTATTTTATCGTTACTTTCTCAACGTTTGCACTTTTCGAAGGGCCCTTAGCCAACTGGCGAATAAATTGTTCCATCGTATCTTCCTCACCGATGGCTTCCACATATACCGTCCCATCCGCCCGGTTTTTTACGACCCCCGCTATTCCTAATTCTTTCGCTAAATAGTAAGTAGAATATCGAAAACCTACTCCTTGTACAAGTCCTTCGATTACCGCTGTAATTTTAAGATTTTCTTGTTCTCTAGGTTTATCATTTAAATATTCAATCTCGCCAGGTTTGCCACCGTCTCGATTATTTCTAAACAGTTGATTAAATAAAGAATTCATTTTTAACACCTCGCACCCTTAATTTCTTTTATTTTACCCGGAATTGTAAGAAGGGGTCAAAGAATTCACCTAATTTTTAAAGTGCCCATTTTAGAACTAAAAATATCCAAACATTCGTGCTATAATTAAAAAGGACTTTTCAGACAGAGTAGGAGATTTATATGAGTAAACGAGCAAAACGAACACGCAAAAAGAAAAAAGGTTATTCACTTGAAATCACCGGAATCATTTTAATATTCATAAGTATTCTTGCAATCGGCCAATTCGGTTTTGTTGGTCGCTTTTTTGCCAATATCCTTCGCTTTTTTGTAGGAGAAACCTTTCAGTTCTTTTCAATCTTTATCATACTATTGGGTGCCAATTACTTATTTTTAGGAAACCGCCCAACACTTAAAACAAATCGTTTCATCGGAGGCGCACTCATTTTCAGTGCAGTACTTGTCGGGATGCACATGCGCCTATTTGAACCCATTATGGAAGCTGACGTCAACATTATCTCGGCGACTTTCCGACGATTCCCAAGTCTCATTCAACCCACCACGACAAACGTATCAATGGGTGGTGGAATGATTGGAGCGGTTCTTTACGCAATTAGTTATTTCCTCTTCGAAAATATAGGAACATATTTATTAATTAATTTATTCGTGTTTATAGGAATCATGAGTATTGGAAACTTTTCGTATAGCAACCTCTTTAAGAAAATCAAAGACGGTCTGAGTTTTGTATGGAATTGGACGAAAGAGCTTTTTGTGAAGTTAAAAGATCAAATTCAAAACAATATTCAATTTGAGGATTCAGGAACGAAAAATTCCAGAAAAACGAAGAAAAAAGCATCTAAAGTATCTGAAGACAAGCAAACTATAGAAGAAGCGCCAAAGAGAGAAAGAAGCGTACCTGTTCCTATTGAAGGAATGAAACAAACTTCTTTACCTATTGGGGATCTTTCTCAACCTAGTACACCAGAAATAGAGAATGAAGAAGCAGAAGAAGAAAGCGAAGAGCTGACGATTAATTTTGTCTCAGACGATGAAAATGAAGACTATAATTTACCTCCACTTTCCTTATTAGACACGGCCACTGCACCTGATCAATCGAGTGAATATGCATTGATTGAACAAAATATTAAAATATTAGAAGAAACTTTTGAAAGTTTTGGCGTAGATGCAAAAGTTGTGAAAGCAAACCTTGGACCAGCCGTTACAAAATTTGAAGTGCAACCAGCCACAGGTGTAAAAGTCAGCCGAATCGTAGGTTTAAGCGATGACATTGCCTTGTCTTTAGCTGCTAAAGATATTCGAATGGAAGCACCGATTCCAGGTAAAGCCTTAATCGGAATTGAAGTGCCGAATTCTGAAATTACAACGGTCTACTTTAATGAAGTGATGAGAGACTTAGAACATACGAAATCAGGCCATACCCTGGAAGTGCCTTTAGGAAAAGATATTTCCGGAAACGTAGCAGTTGCGGATTTATCTAAAATGCCCCATCTACTAGTAGCAGGAGCAACAGGTTCAGGTAAGTCAGTCGGAATTAATGTGATTCTTTCAAGTCTACTCATGCGAACAAAGCCGCATGAAGTAAAAATGATGCTGATTGATCCAAAAATGGTTGAATTAAATATTTACGATGGCGTTCCACATTTATTAACACCAGTCGTGACAAAGCCTAAAAAAGCAGCACGTGCTTTACAAAATGTAGTCGAAGAAATGGAAAAACGGTATGAATTGTTTGCTATGAGTGGAACAAGAAACTTAGAATCTTATAACGAGAACCTTAAAGTTTTAAGAGATTCAGGTGAAGAAAATGTACCAGCAAACCTGCCATATATCGTTGTAGTTGTTGATGAGTTAGCAGATTTAATGATGGTTGCTGCAAAAGAAGTAGAAGACTCCATCATTCGCTTAGCCCAAATGGCGCGAGCAGCTGGTATCCATATGATTCTGGCTACTCAAAGACCGAGTGTGGATGTTATTACCGGATTAATTAAAGCAAACGTTCCTTCCAGGATAGCTTTTGCGACATCGAGTGGAACGGATTCAAGAACCATCTTAGATGCAAATGGTGCCGAGAAATTACTGGGCCGAGGGGATATGTTATACCTTCCAATGGGTGCGAATAAGCCTGAACGTGTCCAAGGAGCATTTATTTCAGATTCAGAAGTTCAAGCCATAACAGATTATGTTCGTAATCAGCAAGATGCAAATTATGTAGAGGAAATGATTCCTGATGAAGGACCAGTTACTGCAAATGGTGGGGGCGGCAGCGACGAGTTGTATGACGAAGCTTTAAATGTCGTGAGTGAATTAGAAACAGCCTCTATTTCACTTCTTCAAAGAAGGTTGCGGATCGGATACAATCGAGCAGCGAATATTATGGATGATTTAGAAGCAAATGGGATAGTCAGTGCGCAAGATGGCTCAAAACCTAGAGATGTTTTAATCCAAAAAGACGACGAGTTAGAAGAAACAATTGTTGAAGAAAATATTTAAAATAATATTTTACTTAGAATTAGATTAAAGAAAAATTAATGTTTGTTCGCAAAAGGCGTACACAATGAGAATTTATCTTATTGTGTACGCCTTTGTATCGTTTCCATAACTTTTTCTGATAAGATAAGCGGTTACAAAATTCACATTAATACTTTATTTTTTCAAGAAACAATGCTATAGTATATTTGAACTAAAAGACACAGAATATTTACATAGTGATTTTCTATGTAAAAAATGGAGGAGTAATATTATGGCAAACTGGAAGAAAATTGCTTTATTTGGGTCAACAGCTTTACTATTAGCTGCATGTGGAAACGGTGATACTACCGACGATGCAGGAACAGATACAGATACTGGTGACGCTACGGAAGAACCAGCAGAAACAGATTCAGAAACTTCTGATTTCTCAATCGCAATGGTTACAGATACGGGTGGGGTAGATGACCGTTCATTTAACCAGTCTTCTTGGGAAGGTATGCAGACTTGGGCAGAAGAAAATGGTTTTGGTGACGATGCAATTAACTATTACCAATCTGAAGCAGAAGATCAGTATATTCAAAACTTGAACTCAGCTACTCAAGATGGGTACGATGTTATTTATGGTATTGGTTTCCTATTATTAGACCCAATTAACGAAGTAGCTCAACAAAACCCAGATAACTGGTATGGTTTAGTTGATGAGATTTCAGGTGAGCCAAACGTTGTTTCATTAACGTTCCGTGACCATGAGAACTCATTCTTAGCAGGTATGGCAGCTGCTTTAACAACAGAAACAGACCAAATTGGATTCATCGGTGGTATTGAAGGCCAAGTTATCGACCGTTTCCAAACTGGATTTGAAGCTGGAGTTGCTTATGTAAATCCAGATATCGAAGTAGACGTTCAATACGCAGCAAGCTTTGGTGACGCAGGTATTGGACAACAAATTGCATCAGCAATGTACCAAAGTGGAGTAGACGTAATCTTCCACGCGGCTGGAGCAGTAGGTAACGGTGTATTCCAGGAAGCTCGTAACCGTATGAACGCTGACTCAGATACTCAATTATGGGTAATCGGTGTTGACCGTGACCAATCTGATGAAGGTGAATGGGACGAAGGTAACTTAACCTTAGGATCAACAATTAAAAACGTTGGTGCTGCTGTAGGTCAATCAGCAACAGATGCAATGAACGGAAACTTCGCTGGTGGCGAAACAATTGCTTACGGTTTAGCTGAAGATGGTATTGACTTTGTATACCACGAAGAAATGCCACAAGAAACTATCGACCAAATTGAAGAAGCACGTCAAGGAATCATTGACGGTGAAATTGAAGTACCAGAATTCACTTATAGCCAATAAAATAGAAGATCTAAGATGAAGTGAATAGATATATTTAAAGCGCTAGTCTTAAAAGACTAGCGCTTTTTTAAACAAATATATTATTTAGTTAAATATACGAAAAACGGAAAGATAATTCGTATGGATTATGCTATAATTTGTTTTAGTTTTAAAAAGGAGGAGTTCGTTTTGAGCACATCAGAAGTAGTCGTTGAAATGCGAAATGTTACAAAACAATTTGGCGATTTCAAGGCAAATGATAATATCAATCTGGAGGTTCGAAAAGGTGAAATCCATGCACTACTTGGAGAAAACGGTGCAGGAAAATCGACATTAATGAATGTCTTAACCGGTTTGCTTGAGCCTACAGAAGGTGAAATCAGAATCAAAGGTGAAGCTGTAAAAATTGATTCACCAGATGTCGCTGATCAATTAGGTATTGGAATGGTCCACCAACACTTTATGTTAATTGATAAATTTACAGTGGCAGAAAATATTATGTTAGGTAATGAAGAACATAAGGCAGGAGTCATTGATACTGATTCTACCGCAAAAGGAATTTTAGAATTATCTGAGCGTTACGGATTGAAAGTAGATCCTCATGCAAAAGTAAGAGATATATCTGTTGGACAACAGCAACGTGCAGAAATTATTAAAGTTCTGTACAAAGGGACAGATATCCTTATTTTAGATGAGCCAACGGCAGTTTTAACGCCACAAGAGATTGATGACTTAATGAAAGTGATTCGTTCGCTTGCGGATGAAGGAAAAGCAATTATTTTAATTACTCATAAATTAGATGAAATTAAAGCAGTAGCTGACCGTTGTACGGTTATTCGTCGAGGAAAAGGTATCGGGACTGTTGATGTCGCGGATACTTCTCAACAACAATTAGCAGATATGATGGTTGGGCGAGAAGTAAGTTTCTCTGTAGATAAAACTCCGGCTCATCCAGAAGAGGTAATTTTATCAGTCAAAGACTTAGTTGTTCAAGACACGCGTGGTTTAAATGCAGTTGATGGAATAGACTTTGAAGTGCGCCAAGGTGAAATCTTAGGTATTGCAGGGGTGGATGGAAACGGTCAGTCTGAATTAATTCAAGCAATCAGTGGATTAACTAAATCAAATTCAGGATCAATTCATTTGAATGGCGTAGATATTACTAATAAACGACCTCGATTTATTACCGAAACTGGTTTTGGACATATCCCTGAAGATAGACATCGCCATGGTTTGATTTTAGATTTACCAATTCAAGATAATATGGCACTGCAATCCTACTACCAGGAACCATTTAGTAAAAATGGTATCTTAAATTATGACGCAATGGAAGATTACTCAAAGCGTTTGATTGAAGAATATGATGTTCGAACAACATCAGAAAAAGAACTCGCGCGTTCTCTTTCAGGAGGGAATCAACAAAAAGCGATCATTGCCCGAGAAGTGGACCGTGATCCAGATTTATTGATTGCCGCTCAGCCTACCCGTGGATTAGACGTTGGTGCGATTGAGTTTATTCATAAACGTTTAATTGAACAACGTGATAATGGGAAAGCCGTTCTACTCATGAGTTTCGAATTAGATGAAATTATGAACGTTTCAGATCGAATTGCTGTTATGTATGACGGAAAAATCATTGATATCGTTGATGCAAACAATACCTCTGAAACAGAACTTGGTCTACTCATGGCTGGTGTAAAACCAGAGAATCAGGGACAAGAAAATAGAGAGGAGATGGAAATCAATGGTTGAAGTAAAATCGGATAGTTGGTTGAAAAAGTTATCTGTACCTCTATTAGCTGTCTTATTTGGATTCTTAGTTGGAGCACTAATCATGTTGGTATTTGGCTATAATCCGATTGCAGCTTATTCGGAAATGATTGGTGGAGTGTTTAGAAATCCTTATTCCATCGGAGAAGCTTTAAACTCAGCTACACTTTTAATTTTTACCGGTTTAGCTTTTGACGTAGCGAATAAAGGTGGTTTCTTTAACATCGGTATTGCGGGTCAGTTTTTAATTGGTTGGTTAAGTTCTATCGCTTTCGCTTTACAATTTGGTGACTGGCCAAGACTTCTATTAGTGCCAGCTTCTTTAATTGTTGGAGCAATCGCAGGAGCTTTATATGCAGGTATTGCCGGTTACTTAAGAGCATATTTTGGAACGAGTGAAGTAATCGTTACCATCATGTTAAACCATACAATTTTACAAATTTCGAACTATTTAACTAACTTTGTGATTGGAACAAGTAGTCGAACTGAAAGAGTATCTGAAAACGCTAGTTTAGCTTTAGGGTGGTTAACAACTCTAACAAACAATTCGCGTTTGAATATTGGATTATTTATTGCGATAATCGTTGTTATTTTATACTCTGTCTTCATGCGTTATACTACTACTGGTTTTGAAATTAAAGCAGTAGGTATGAACTCGGATGCGGCTGAATATTCAGGAATGAGTGCAAAACGAACCATCATTCTTTCGATGTTAATCAGTGGAGCACTTGCTGGCTTGGGTGGAGCAATCAACGGTTTAGGAACTTTCCGTAACATTTTCGTAGTTGGGGTTCTTCCAGCTGAAGGATTTAACGGTATCGCAGTTGCGCTACTCGGTTTAGGTAATCCAATTGGTATTGTATTATCTTCTTTATTATTTGGTATTTTACAAACAGGTGCGCCAGCTATGGCATCACGTGCGGGAGTTCCAAATGAAATGTCACAAATTGTAATCGGTGCGATTGTATTCTTTGTTGGAGCATACTTCTTAGTTGAATGGTTATTTGAAAAATTTGGACATAGTCAAGCACAAGGTCCATCTCAAGCAGAAGTTGAAGGAGGCGGAGAGTAATGGATATAGTTGGAATTTTACAACTAATTGTAACAAGTTCGTTAATGTATTCTGCTCCTTTAATTCTAACGGCTATCGCTGGAGCATTTTCAGAACGAAGTGGTGTAGTAAACATTGGATTAGAAGGTATCATGGTTATGGGTGCTTTTGCGTCTGCGGTGTTTAATATTGAATATGCAGCAGTATTTGGTGATCTAACTCCATGGGTGGCTATGTTGTTTGGTGGACTCATTGGGATTATCTTCGCTGCACTTCATGCAGTCGCTACAGTAAACTTACGTGCGGATCATGTGGTTTCGGGTACAGCTTTAAACTTAATTGCACCAGGATTAGGTGTCTTCTTTGTTCGAGTTCTTTATGGGCGCGCGCAGACAGGCCCTCTACCTATATCATTCGGGATTGGATCTATTCCGGTCTTAAAAGATATTCCGGTAATTGGACGAATTTTCTTTACAAACGTTACGCCATTGGGTTATTTAGGGATTTTCCTCGGTATTGTCGGATGGTTCATCATGTTTAAAACACCATTTGGCTTACGCATGCGTGCAGTTGGAGAGCATCCAGTTGCTGCAGAAACTGTCGGAATTAACGTTTACTTGTATAAATATGCGGGTGTTTTGATTTCTGGTTTATTAGGTGGAATGGGTGGAGCCATTCAAGCACAAGCTATTTCAAACGAGTTTGGTGTGTTAGTTATTAGTGGACAAGGGTTCATGGCGATGGCTGCTATGATCTTCGGAAAATGGCATCCAATTGGAGCAACTTTTGCAGCGATTTTCTTTGGATTTGCTCAAAGTTTAGCTCGAGTAGGACACTATATTCCATATGTTCAAGATGTACCAACCATTTATTTACAAATTTTACCTTACGTTTTAACTATTATTGTACTAGTTGCATTTATTGGTAAGTCTGAAGCGCCAGAAGCACTTGGACGACCATATGTGAAGAGTAAATAATTTCATAAACTGAAAATAAAAAGAGGTTTAAGTATTGAATCCTGCTTGTAAGGCGAATACTTAAATCTCTTTTTTTATTTTATCTTTTTTCTATTAAATAAAGATAGGGTGG
>DAIOTF010000022.1:0-18795 GCA_036752165.1 Atopostipes sp. | reverse complement strand
TTGACAAGTATAATAACATGGTAATTGTAGCGTTTATTGCTTTCTCAACTTTTGTTTATGCTTTTATTGGACAGCCCGTTACTTTACTTATATTAGCTGGATCATTAAACGGCTTAATTTTACCATTAACATTAGGTGTCATCTTAATAGCTGCTTATCGCAAAAATATTGTGGGAGAAGATTACAAACACCCAACGTGGTTAACCGTTTTAGGTGTGATTGCAATCTTTGCTACCCTGTATCTTGGGATTCAATCATTGAGTGGAATCACCGCTTTATGGCAAGGGTAAATTGAAAGATGTAAAGGATTGGAAAAAATCAATCTTTCGAACTATATAAAAAAAGGAAATGGCAAATGAAAAAAATCAGAGACTCATCCAATCTTTATCGAGAGCCTTCGCAATTATCGATTGCTTTGATGAAGAACACAAAGAATTAACCTTGAATGATATAAGTGACATGGTGGCTTTAAATATTAACACCACTCGCGGACTTGTGCAGACATTGGTTTACTACAATTATTTATCTTTTGACCAAGAAGATCGAAATTATCGCTTAGGTTCCGTCTTCTTAGAAAAGGCTGAAATTGCGCAGTATGACTACACAGAAAAGATTATCGATATGATTCGTAGCGACTTCCAAAAAATTGCCGATAAATATTCTGTCACTTCTCGCTTCCATTCGGTTGAAAATATAAAGATTACAACCCTACTGGAAAGAAGTCCAAGCCGTTCGCGTTATCTCCTTTCGATTCATCTACAAACAGATTTTCCATTGTATGCTTCGGCATCAGGGAAACTCATATTAGCTCATTTAAATGAATCGCATCGTAAAGATCTTTTAGATAAAGCACGTTGGGAAAAATACGGTTCAGATACCATTTTAGACCGCAAGGTGTTAGAAGAACAACTAAAAGAAATTGCTGAAAAAGATATTTCGGTTGAACGAAATGAATTAGGCGATGGGTACTCAAGTATTGCCATCCCCGTTTTTAAAGACAATAAGATGGTTTATACGATGTCTGCTTTTTCTACAACTCAATTAATTAATGAGTCTTATGACGAAGTATTAGGCGAATTACGGGCGATTCGAGATAAAATATATGAACTACCCGATTTCCATTAAACGGTTTCCGCCACTTAGAAGTGGCGGTTTTTTTATTAACAAATGCTCTCGAAAAGTTTAATTGACACTTTATTAAAAAACGATTAGAATTAGTGAACATAACGTTCAGAAATAAGATGCTAAATCCCTTTAAGTGTTCACATGGAGGGGGTTTATAAAACGAGGAGAGAGTGTATGGTCGATCAAAATGTTGTATTAAGAAGAACAGAATTCGTTGGTCGCTATTTAAAGCGGTTAACAGCACAAGGTATCGAATTACTCGATTTAAATATGATAGAACCCTTTTATTTTGAGGATAAAATATATCAGCCTTCCAATATTGTTTTTGAACGCAATCATGAAATGCAGGCCATTCGCAGTGATTGGACAAGAAGTATCTTGAATTATAAAAACCTTTACAATCTGTTAAGTAATCAATTTGGTTACTTTGGACCAGTTATTCGAAACAACCAAACTGTCTATCAAGCGGGAGTCGAGCTGTTTGATGCGACGGAAGCTGAAATCATTGCAATCATAACGGATCATTTAGATTTTATTAAAAAGGAAAACAACGGCTCTGCGCATCTTATTATAGTCAATGATGTGGAGTTAATTGATTTGTACCTTGAAAAATATCAACTAGATGACCCGGCCTTGAAAGAGTCTATTTTTGATAAGAATTTTTCCAGTCTTGCTGAATCTGTAGGAAAAGACCACCCGCTATACAAAGTGATGACCATTCCTGTCAGTCAACAATATGCACTAGTGGAACAAGAATTAAAAGAGACCAAACAGATGCAGTTTTTACAAAAGTTGAAAGAGGCTATACAAGCGTATAACCTAAAGTTTATCCTAGATTTATCTTTTCGTTCGCCACAATCTTATTATGATGGGGTGTATTGCCAAGTCTTTTTAGATAAAAATCTTCCAGTCTTAACAGGTGGACAATACGATAAAACGGCATTTGGATTAGCAATCAATTTAACGGATGGAGGGATTTTTTGATTACAGTAGCATTGACGAAAGGTCGTTTAATGAAATCGACCTTAGAATACTTAGAAGAAAACGGTCTTCCACATTATGTAGAAAGCCTCAGTGACAGCAATCGTTCACTGTATATTGTTGTAAACAATGTGAAGTTCTTATTTGCGAAGGGCCCAGATGTGCCTGTCTACGTTGAAAAAGGCGTGGCGGATTTAGGCATTGTCGGGCAAGACATCTTAATGGAAAATCCCGCAAACGTTTTAAATGTTTCAAAGCTCCCTTTTGGTCACTGTTACATCGCAGTAGCGGGTCCTCCAGGGGTTAAAAAAATTGAACGAGTCGCTACTTCTTTTACGAATATTGCGTTTAATTATTTCCGAGAAAAGCGACAAGACATTCAATTAACGCATCTTCACGGCTCCGTTGAGTTGGCTCCTATTTTAAATCTATCAGATGTGATTGTTGATATCGTACAAACAGGGACAACCTTAAAAGAGAACGGGCTCATCGAATACGAGAAAATCGCAGATATCCAAGCCCAATTAATCGCAAATAAACAAACGTATTATTTAAAGGAAGAAGAAATTTATTCCTTTATCCAAGAAATCGGAGTGATTTAAATGGATGTAAAAGCATTTAGAGCTAAATTTAGCAAAAGTGAATCTTATATGAATGAAGACATGATGCAAAATGTGCTAACCATTCTAGAGACCGTTCGTCGAAATAAAGACCAAGCGCTTATTGACTATACAAAAGACTTTGATCAGCAGGAATTAGGGACAATTAAAGTGCCGGTCGAACAGCTAAAAGAAAGTTATGACCATCTTGATCAAGAGATTAAAGAAGCGTTACAAATCGCACGCGAGCGCATTAAAGCTTATGAAGAAAGTATTTTATATGAAGATAGAGACCTCGGTGAGTTTAAATATGTCTATCGTCCGCTTGAAAAAGTCGGTGTTTACGTACCAGGTGGAACGGCACTTTATCCATCCAGTGTTTTAATGACTGTCATTCCAGCGCAAGTAGCTGGAGTAGATGAAATTCATGTCACGACTCCCACGTTTGAAAAGAACAATATAACCTTTGCGACCCTTTATTTACTGGGCGTTGAAAATGTCTATCAAGTCGGAGGTGCTCAAGCAATCGCAGCTCTTGCTTACGGAACAGAGACGATTCCTAAAGTGGATAAAATTGTCGGACCAGGAAATGCTTATGTGGCTGCAGCTAAAAAATTGGTTTTTGGCGATGTTGGGATTGATGGCGTTGCAGGTCCTAGCGAAATCCTCATTTATATTGACGATACAGTAGATATTGACGCGGTTACGTATGATATTTTTGCGCAAGCGGAACATGATCCAAATGCGCGCACTTTTTTACTGTCAGAAGATCAAAGGGTTGTCGATAAAGTAGCCCAACGTATGGAAGAGTTACTGGATGAACAACCTCGAAAAGAAATCATTAAAAAATCAGTGGCAAATCACCACTATGCCATTGTAGACACGCGAGAAAACTTGCTTGCTATTTTAAATGAAATTGGGGCTGAACATGTTTCGATCCAACATGCCGATCAAGATGCGATTGTTGAAGGTATAGACTTTGCCGGTGCCGTCTTTAAAGGAAAATATACACCGGAAGCCATTGGAGATTATATTGCTGGTCCTTCGCATGTGTTACCTACAGATGGTACGGCGCGCTTTACACATGGATTAAATGCGAATGATTTTCAAACAAGCCATGCAGTGATTGCATTAGATAAAAAGACGTATCAAAAGATTGTTGATCCAGCGATGCTGATCGCAGATAGGGAACAATTATTTGCGCATTATGATTCATTACGTGTTAGAAAAGAGGAAGACTAAGCATGATTATTATGAATAGAAATACGAGTCCGATTTCGCCGTTTACAAAAGAAGATTATGAAATGGCTTATCAAACAACGGCTGAAAACCAATACCCAGAGGTTGAAATCGTACGTTTCAAAGAAAATTACAATCGATTAAATAAGGACTTTCTGGTCGAAAACATTGAGTTAGCCAATGGGGCAGATGAATGGATTCAAAAATTAATGATTACTTATGGACGAGAAGGTGTGTTAGTTCTTGATCCAGACTTCTTTATGTACCAGGAGTATGCGGGTCAATTAAATTGCCCAATTTCATTTGTTAAAGCCGAGGAAGACTTTTCTTTTGCTGTCGAAAAAATACTTCAAGCCATTGAAGACATCAAACCCAAATTATTTATTTTATCGAATCCTCAAAATCCAACGGGTGTCCAATTTTCAGAAGAAGACTTACAAAAGATTGCGGATGCGATGGAAACAATTGAAGGCTACTTCACCATTGATGAAGCGTATATTGAATTTGGTGAAGATTATGTGCGACCACAAGGTGATCATGTCATTCTTTTACGTACCATGAGTAAAATTTATGGAATGGCTGGTTTACGGATTGGGATTATTAAAGCGACAGGGAAAACCTTTGAAGAGTTAACTAAAATTAACCATCCGTACCCGATTAATAATTTAACCCTTAATTTAGCCAGCTCGTTTTTGGAAAATAAAGAAAAAGTTCAAGCCTTTATGGATTATCAACTCGACAGTAAAAGTCGATTAGATAACATTTTTTCTGGGGTGTCGGATTTAATGCAAGTGATTCCGAGTCATGCAAACTATATCTTTACTTCAGGTGATTTGGCGATACCATTAGGTAATTACTTAAAAGAACAAGGATTTCTAGCTCGGTTTTACGAAGAAAAAGGGTTAGAAAATGTGATTCGCTATTCCATTATTAAACTCGAAGATTATGAATTATTAGAAACGGCTATTTCAAACTGGAGGAATTCCCTTGATTAATAAAGAGAGAAATACGTTAGAAACAAAAATAAAGATTGCTTTGTCTGATCAGAAAGCTGCCCAAGAATCGAAGATTGATACTGGGATTGGCTTTTTTGATCATATGTTAACCTTATTCAGTTTTCACTCGGCGCTTTATATCGAAGTGATTGCGGATGGGGATTTAGAAGTGGATGGGCACCATACAGTTGAGGATGTTGGGATTTTGCTGGGGGAAGCGATTCGAGATTTATACAAACAAAAAGAGAGCTACCTTCGTTACGGTTCGATGTATTTACCCATGGATGAATCACTCGCCCGTGTTGTTCTAGATTTGTCGGGTCGTCCGCATTTAAATATGCAAGCCACATTTTCAAAAGGAACAGTGGGCTCTTTTGATGTGGAATTGGTTCAAGAATTCTTTACGGCAATGGCGATGAACAGTAAAATGACCTTGCATATTGATTTACTCAAAGGCGGCAATACCCACCATGAAATCGAAGCCATTTTTAAAGGCTTTGCCCGCGCATTAAAAGAAGCTCTGCAACCAGTTGATGGAGGCGTTCCATCTTCAAAAGGACTTATTAGTTAGGAGAAAAACAATGAAAATTATTCCAGCAATTGATTTAATCGATGGTGAAAGTGTCCGTTTAGTTCAAGGGGATTACGAACAGAAGAGTCAAATGCCTCGTACACCTGAAGAAGCGATCAAATTTTACGAACAATATGAACAGGTTAAACGTATCCATGTGGTCGACTTAATTGGAGCCAAAGAACAAGCAGCTAGAGAGTCAAACCTTGTCGGTGAATTGAAACAGATGACAGATATCCCGCTTGAAATTGGTGGAGGTTTAAGAAATCAAGAAACGATTGCGATTTATGATGAACTGGGGATTGATTATTTCATCCTAGGGACACGCGCTATTTTAGAAGTGGATTGGTTAAAAGAGATGGTTGAAAAGTATCCTGGCCGTATTTTTGTCGGAATCGATGCCAAGGGTGAAAATATTTATGTCGATGGTTGGACCAAAGACAGTGGTCGCCAAATTGATGAATATATGGCAGAGATTGAGGCTTTGGATATCGCGGGAGTTATTTATACCGATATTGCTAAAGACGGGATGGAAGCTGGTCCGAATGTGGAACGAACGGCTCAACTCCAAAAGAGTACAAAACATGTCGTTGTTGCTAGTGGGGGTGTCCGTAATCAAACAGACTTAGATAAGTTAGCCGAAAATGGAATAGAAGAAGCGATTGTTGGAAAAGCAGCCAATACGGATGCGTTCTGGGAAGGACTTCAAAAGTTATGAGAAAGATCATTCCATGTTTAGACATTAAAAATGGGCGTGTGGTCAAAGGGATTAATTTCGAAGGCCTAAGAGATATGGGCGATCCGGTCACACTGGCCAAAAAATATAGTGAAGCTGGTGCGGATGAACTTGTTTTTTTAGACATCACTCGTACAACTGAAGGCAATTCGTTGCTTTTAGATAGTATTCAAAAAGTAAAACAAGCGATTTCTATTCCACTCACAGTTGGTGGTGGTGTGCAATCCTTAGAAGATATTGAAAAACTACTTGAAGCAGGGGCCGATCGTGTAGCCATCGCTTCGCAAGCTGTTAAAACACCAGACTTTATTAATCAAGCAAGCCAACAATTTGGTAGTGATGTGGTGACGATTGCGATTGATGCGGGATTTGATGAAGTAGCAGGCGATTACTTCATCTATACACAAGCAGGTCAACAAAAAGAAGCTTATCGTTTAGTAGACTGGGCGAAGGAAGTTATTTCCCGAGGGGCTGGGCGTTTACTCATTACTTCCATTGACCGCGATGGAGTCCAAGAGGGCTTTGATTTAGAAAGTTTAGTGCGAGTGAAAAATGAAGTGGATGCTTTTATCATCGCAAGTGGGGGTGCTGGTGGAGTAGAAGATTTTGTACGACTCTTTAAAGAAACTTCTGTAGAAGCCGGCCTAGCCGCATCGATTTTTCATCAAGAGACGGTACATATTCAGGATTTGAAGGAGTCGCTACGAGCTGAAGGGATTGATTTAGAGTGATCGATTTTAAGATAGATGATGTGGATTTTTCGAAGAATGAGGGGTTGGTTCCTGCGATTTTACAAGATGCCAAGACAAACCAAGTCTTAATGCTTGGCTATATGAATCGTCAAGCGTTAGAATATACATTGAAGGATAAAGTGGCTTGGTTTTATTCACGATCAAAAGAACGATTATGGATGAAAGGGGAAGAGAGCAAACATATTCAGCGAGTCATCGACATCAAGTTAGATTGTGACAATGACACGCTGCTCGTTAGGGTTCACCCAGAAGGTCCGACTTGTCATTTAGGGACACAAAGTTGTTTTGGAGATGCGTATTTTAATTTGAATCAATTGGAAAAGACTATTCAAAAGAAAATTCAGCAGCCAGAAGAAGGCTCTTATACGAAGTACTTAATGGCTGAAGGTTTGGATAAAATACTTAAGAAAAATGGCGAAGAAATGACCGAAGTGATTATAGCAGCTAAGAACAACGATAAAGATGAACTTATTTCTGAGTCGAGTGATTTGTTGTATCACTTTTTGGTCTTGCTTCAACACCAAGGCGTCACTTTAGCGGATGTAGAGGCAAAATTAAATGAACGTCACGGTGAAAAACAAGAGTATTCTGTACGTTCAGAAATCGACGAATGGTAAGGAGAGTGAATGAAATGAAGTTTTACGATACCCATATGCATTCGTATCTTTCTTTTGATTCTGAAGAAGACCCGACAGCTTATTTAAGCAAGAAAACGGAAGTCCTAACTTTTACAGAACATCTTGATCTTGATAATACTATTTTTGATAAGCGCGACGATATCCCTGATTTTGATGAAATCGTGAAGTGGCAAAGCGCCTTTCAAAATGAGCACACAATCGATCTCCTTCTGGGAGTAGAAGTCGGTTATGTTCCCGGACAAGAAGAGCGATTACGGTCTATTTTATCCAGTTATGACTTTGATATTAAATTGTTGTCTTGCCATCAAAATGACCGCTATGATTATATGGATGAAGAAACGGAAGATACACCGGATGAAATGATGAGGCGTTACGTTGAACAACTTTACAAGGCTGTGACTACGATGACGGATTGTCAAATTATGACGCATTTTGATTATGGCTTTCGTGTACATGATGTGACAGCTGAATTGTTTGAAGCCTTTAAAGAACCTTTGAAACGAGTGTTTAAACAAGCGATTGAAAATGACTTTGCGTTTGAATTGAATGGTAAAAGTATCGTTAAATATGGAACGATTGAACTCTATAAATGGGCGATTCCTACTTATATAGAATTAGGGGGAACCATTTTTTCTTTGGGGTCAGATGCCCATAATGCGAGCGAACATTTTATCGGTTTTGCAGATATGATTGCTTTATTAGAACAACATGGTGTGGCTAAAGTGGCTCTATATAAAAATCAAGAACGTTACATGGTGCCTTTAAAAACTGTCAAAACTTATTTAGAGATTAGTGAGTAGGGGGAGCAGTTTAAGTTGCTTATTCGTTTTTTCTCTAAATGACTCTAAATACTTGTATGATAACGTTTTACAACCATTGTTTATCTTTCGGCATATGATAAGATGAATATAGTATAGTTTAAAGGAGAAAAATTGCCTGCTGGTTTATTCTTAGTACCGATGATTTTAAGTATGATTGTGTACACAATTGCACCTGATTTGATGATGACAGGTGGAAGCGTAGACTGGTCACCTGTTATCACCACACTTATTCCACTTATTGTAGGAATTATTTTAGGGAATATTGATACAGATTTCGCTAAAGTATTTACACCAGGTATTGGAGCTATTTTACCTTTATTAGGTTGGAACTTAGGTCAGGGAATGAACCTAGTTGTTGCTTTACAATCAGGTGTTTCAGGACTTCTGCTAACTGCTATTTTCCTAGCAATCAATTCTTATTTATTCGTATTAGACAATAAAATTATGAAAAATGATGGGGTTGTAGGGCTTGCCTTATTAAATGTTGCAGGCGTATCTACTTCTACCCCCCGCTGTAATTGGAGCTTTATTTCCAGCAATGGCCGCAAGTTATGTATCAGGTGCGACTTCGCAAGTCATGCTAGTATGTGTGATTACCTCGATACTTACGCCAATTATTACCCAGTGGCAATACAAGCGTTACTATGGTGAAGCTGCTTTAGATAAATAATTAATTCAACAAATAGTCTCTAAGATCTGTGATAGATTTTAGGGGCTATTTTTTTGTAAACACTGATAAATTAATGATATTCTCATTTTAACGTTCTATCGCGCGCATAAAATAATTTATACGCGTGTTAGGACGTCTATCTCATCTGAAAATCATCTAATATGCCATTTCAGACATCTTTATCAGAATTTAATGAATAAAAGGTGAGAGTTCTTTCATTTTTCTCTTGTGTTCAATTCCTTCGCATGCTATGATAGATGAAATCAAATAAAACAATCAATTTGGGACTAGTACTTCTCATTATTTTCAGAAAGCTAATGGTTGATGTGAATTAGCATTAAGAGGAAGGAATTCCACCCCACTAAAATTGAATGGAGATAATTCATTCCGGCTTAGTTCCGTTAAAAACTATTTGAGTGCGATCTTTTGATCGAATTTGAGTGGCACCACGAATATATAAAATTATTGCGTATCCGTCTCAATAGTGAAGACTATTGGGAAGGGTGCGCTTTTTTGTTATCTAAAATGAGGAGGAAGAAAGATGAGAGACGTATGGAATTTTTCAGCAGGACCGGCACAGTTACCACTTGAAGTGTTAAGAAAAGCAGAGGAAGAGCTCGTTTCCTATAAGGACACAGGGATATCGGTGATGGAAATGAGTCACCGATCGAAAGAGTATCAAAAAATTATGGAAGAAACAGAGACTCGCTTACGAAGGGTCATGAATATTTCCAAAGATTATGCGGTTTTATTCCTTCAAGGAGGAGCTAGTGCTCAATTTTTAATGGCACCGATGAATTTAAAGAAGGCAGGTAAGGCCGCTTTTATTCACACGGGAAATTGGTCGAAAAAAGCCATTGAAGCTGCTGAAGAAGTGGATGTAAAGGTTGATATTATAGCATCCAGTGAAAACGAAGACTTCTCTTATATTCCAGAATGGCCCGCAGATTTCAAAAGCTATGATTATGTGCATATCACAACGAATAATACCATTGAAGGAACAGTCTTCACAAAATTCCCGAAGGCACAAGATGTCCCACTCGTCGCAGATATGAGCTCAAATATCTTATCAGAGCCTATCGATGTGAATCAGTTCGGTTTAATTTATGCGGGAGCGCAAAAGAACTTAGGGATTGCGGGCTTGACGATTGTTGTTATTCGAAAAGATTTGCTTAATTTAAATCCAGATTTACCCACTTATTTAAACTACAACACCCATGCTCAAAAGGAATCGGCCTATAATACACCTTCAACGTATGCTATTTACATCTCAAACCTTGTCTTAGAATGGATGGAAGATTTAGGTGGTTTAGAAGCTGTGTATCAATTAAACAAAGAAAAAGCTGAACTGTTTTATGACTATTTAGATGATTCAAAACTGTTTAACGCAACCGTTTTTGGAAAAGACCGTTCGTTAATGAATATTCCATTTATAACCGGTGATGACGATTTAGATAAAGACTTCGTTGCTTACGCAGATAACCGCAACATTAAAAATATTAAGGGCCACCGTTCAATTGGTGGAATGCGCGCTTCAATGTATAATTCAATGCCGATTGAAGGGGTAGAAGCCTTAATTCAAGTCATGAAAGATTTTGAAAAAACCAAGGGAGAGAATTAAGATGGCAGAGGTAAAAGTATATAATGCGATTGCTGAAGAGGGTTTAAAGATTCTTGAAAAGAAAGGGTTCACTTTAACAGACGCTGAAAATCCAGAAGCAATTATTTTACGAAGTGAAAATTTAAATGAAATGGAAATTCCAAAGAACCTTGTAGGTGTCGCGCGTGCGGGAGCAGGGGTTAATAATATTCCAGTAGACCGTATGACAGAAAATGGGATCGTCGTGTTTAACACACCCGGTGCGAATGCGAATGCGGTCAGCGAATTAGTCCTAGCTTCGATGATTGTCGCCATTCGTCAAATGATTCCCGCTAATATTTGGGCAGGAAATCTAACCGGTGATGACATTTCAAAGCAAGTTGAAAAAGGGAAAAAGCAATTTAAAGGGACTGAAATTAAAGGAAAAACCCTTGGTGTAATTGGATTAGGTTCAATTGGTCATCTGGTGGCCAATGCGGCGATTGATTTAGGAATGACGGTGATTGGTTACGATCCTTATCTGAAAAAAGATCCAGCAGATAAATTAGACCGCTATGTGCAACGGGTCGAAGATTTGAAAGAAATCTACGAACAGTCAGATTTTATAACGGTCCATGTGCCTGCGATTGAAAGCAATCATCACCTCATTGATAAAACAGCCATTGAGCAGATGAATACAGACACTATCCTTTTGAATTTTTCTAGAGATATGCTGGTAGATGATGAAGCGGTTGTAAAAGCCTTGGATGCTGGGCAACTAACTATGTATCTCACAGACTTCCCCACAGCTGAATTGATTGGAAGAGAGGACTGCTTAGTCTTTCCACATTTAGGGGCATCAACCATCGAGGCAGAGAAGATTTGTGCAGTTATGGCAGCAAGTCAGCTCAGTGATTTTATCCAAACAGGGAATATTAAAAATGCGGTCAATTTCCCAAATGTTGAAATGGAGATCGAAACAGACACACGTATAGCTATTGTGAATCGAAATGTACCCAATATGCTTAGTTTGTTAGTGGATGAAATCGGGCAACACAATATTAATATTGTTCACTTTATGAATAAATCAAAAGGGGAGTATGCCTATACTTTAATTGAACTTGATGAAACAGACCCTGCCTTACTTGAAGACCTTGTTCAAAATATTCGAAAAACTGAAAACATATTGAGTGCACGTTTAATTAAAACTAATATTTAAGAAGGAGTTATACAATGGTAAATATTCAACCTTTTAAAGCCATTCGTCCCAAAGCAGATTTAGTCGATCAGGTGGCAAGTTTGCCTTATGATGTTATGAATCGAAAAGAAGCCGAAGAACTGGTACAGGATAATCCTTATTCTTATTTAAGAATTGACCGAAGTGAAGTGGATTTGCCGGAAGTAACGGATGTGTACGCGAAAGAAGTGTACCAAAAAGCGGCAGAAACCTTGGGAGATTTCCTTGAGAAAGGCTGGTTGCAAAAAGAGTCGCGAGAAAAATTCTATATTTATGAATTGACCTTTCAAGGAAGAACGCAAACCGGCTTGGTTGTAGCAGCGAGTGTCAATGATTATGAAGAAAATCGCATTAAAAAACATGAGTTTACACGCTACGACAAAGAAATCGATCGCATTAATCATATGGATGCTGCGGATGCGACAACAAGTCCAATATTCCTTACTTACCGAGATGAACAAGCGATTGATGAATTGGTCGATACTTGGAAAGAGCAGCATGAACCGATTTATGATTTTGAAAGTTATTATGAGACAACGCATCGCGTTTGGGTAATTGAAGAAGATGCCGTTAATGAAAAAATCCAAGAATTATTCAAAAAAGAAGTACCGGCCCTTTATATTGCGGATGGGCATCATCGTTCGGCGAGTGCGGCTAAAATTTCAAAGAAACGTGCAGAAGAAGGCCGATTAAGTGATAAAGGCGCATACTTTTTAAGTGTTGTTTTTCCAATTAATCAGCTTCAAATTTATGATTATAACCGTTTAGTTCATACGGAAGTACCTACAGATTTTATGGAACAACTAGCGGAAGATTTCGACATTGAAAAGGTGGATGCGAAGAACCGCCGAACCACAGAAAAGTATAAATTAGCGCTATATCTAGATAAGCAGTGGTACCATTTGAAAGCAAAAGAAGCGATTATTAGCGAGGACTTAGTCAAGAGTTTAGATGCATCGATTGCCCAAGATTTTATTTTTGCGAAGCATTTTGGGATTACCGATCCAAGAGAAGACGACCGTTTAGACTTTGTCGGTGGGATTAAAGGTTTAGATGTTTTAGAAGAGGCTGTGGATGCAGGAGAAGCGAATTTTGCGGTTGCGATCGCACCGACTAAAAAAGAGGAGCTTTTGGGCGTTTCAGATGAAGATAAAACAATGCCACCAAAATCAACTTGGTTTGAGCCTAAATTATTAAGTGGTCTTTTTGTTTATGACTTAGAGTCGAAAAAATAAATGCCTTTTCTCGTTTTTGTTTAGTGAAGAATTATGCTATATTTAGTAAACAAATCTCAACCAACAGGAGATGCAGGCGATCGTCAACTCGGCGGCGTTATTATCCCTAAAGCTGAATAAAGAACTACTCCTAGCCTTGTACCATGCATTTGGTGCAAGGCTTTTTTAAGTTGTTCGACGCCAGTGAATCCTCTATAATCAATCTATCAAAAGAAGAAGGATTGAAAACAAATGAATCAAGAAATTCTACAAGCCAATATCCAGCAAGTACAAGAAACCATCGAAAAAAATGCCCCAGAAAATTCAAACGTAGACCTGATCGCAGTAACCAAATACATTGAAAGTGACGTTCTTCGTAAAATGGTTGACAGTGGAATAAGTAAAGTAGCGGAAAACCGTACGGAGAGCCTCCTTGAAAAACAAGAAGAGTTGGGTGAGTTGTCTCAATCGATTGAGTGGCACTTTGTTGGTCGACTGCAAACACGTCCAGTCCGAAAAATAATCAATCAGATTGATTACTTACACTCCCTTGACCGGATGTCTTTGATTAAAGAAGTGAATAAAAGAGCGGAACAGCCTGTGAAATGTTTTCTCCAAGTCAATGTGAGTGGGGAAGAGCAAAAGGCTGGTTTTAAACCAGAAGAAGTCCTGTCAGTCGTAGAAGAATTAAAGAATTCTCCTAATATATACCTGGTCGGCTTAATGACAATGGCTCCTCACGAGGAATCCGAAGAGCAACTGCGAGAGCATTTCAGCGCATTAAAAACGTTACAAGAAGAAGTAGCTAAACTGAACTTAGATTACGCTCCTTGTCTAGAGTTGAGTATGGGGATGTCTAATGACTATGAAATAGCCATTCAAGAAGGAGCTACGATGGTGCGAGTGGGTCGGATGTTGTTTAAAGATTAGAGTTTAATGAATAAAGGGTGAACAGTATTGCTATTTTATTAATAAATTGTTAGAATGAACTATATAATAGTACATAAATAAAATGTTTTTATATTTTTCAGGAGGGTATTGAATGAAAGTAGCGATTTTAGGATTAGGTACTGTCGGTAGTGGTGTATTGAAAGTGATTCAAGAGAATCAAACCCATATTCAAGAGCAAATTGGAGAACCGATTGAAGTCACCCACGTTTTTGGTGAAACCCTTTTGAATCTACACAATTGTGATTTATCCGGTATAAAACAAATTAAGACAATTGACGAGCTATTAGAAGAAGACTTTGATCTTGCCGTAGAAGTCTTAGGTGGCATTGAATTCACTTATGATGTGCATAAAAAGTTGTTAAATAAAGGCGTTCATGTCGTCAGTGCAAATAAAGATATGCTAGCTTTACACATTGATGAATTAGCTGAAATAGCCAATCAAAACAAAGTGCAATTGGCTTACGAGGCGACATCCGCTGGCGGTGTTCCAATTGTTCACAATTTACAATATACATTAAGAGCCAATAAAATTTCGCGAGTGCTAGGGATTTTAAACGGAACAACGAATTACATTTTAACCAAAATGACCCAAGAGGGAATGGACTTTAACCAGGCTTTAGAAGAAGCGAGCGAAAAAGGCTACGCTGAAGCGGATCCTACCAATGATGTGGATGGTTTTGACGCCCAAAGAAAAATTACCCTGCTTTCCCGCCTAGCGTTCAACCGTAAAGTTTCTGTTGAAAAAGTACCTGTTCAAGGAATTCGTGAAGTAGCAGTGGAAGATATTGAAATCGGACTAGAACACGGTTACGTGATGAAATTATTAGGTTTAAGCGAATTCGACGGCAAAGAACTAGAGATAAGTGTGGAGCCAACATTTTTACCGCAAACGCATCAATTAGCGGCGGTTCATGATGCAATGAACGCTGTTTTTGTAAATGGAAATGCTGTAGAAGAAACGATGTTTTATGGGCCAGGTGCAGGAAGTTTAGAAACGGCCTCGGCCATTGTATCTGACGTCATGGAAATTGCTGAATTCGGATTTGTTCCAAATCGAATACCTAAAGAAGCAGCGACCATTACTGACGAATTTACTAGGCATCCTTATTATGTAAGGTTTAATGAAGAAAAAGAGAATGCTCAAAAAACACTTGCTGATTTAAAGCTTGAATATGATGTGTTCGAAGGAAATCACGCATTCACCATTCAAACAAATCCCTTAGCTGCTAAAGAAAAAGAGGCTTTGCTTGAAAAAGCGGATGTGGCGGCAATTTATCGAATCACAAGAGAGGACAAGTAATATGGCAAAATGGGAAGGTTTAATTCAAACATACAAAGACTATTTACCAGTCACTGAAAACACTCCAAATGTTACTTTAAATGAAGGAAATACACCGCTTATTCGTTTGAATAAATTGAGTGATAAATATGGGGTAGAAGCTTACGCTAAATTTGATGGCTTAAATCCAACAGGTTCCTTTAAAGACCGCGGCATGGTATTGGCCGTCGCTAAAGCAAAAGAAGAAGGCGCACATACGGTTATTTGTGCGTCAACAGGAAATACTTCTGCCGCCGCCGCAGCTTATGCAACTCGAGCCGGCTTAAAATCAATTGTTATCATTCCACAAGGGAAAGTAGCGATTGGTAAATTAGCACAAGCGATGATGTACGGTTCTGAAATCATTGAGATTGAAGGAAATTTTGATGATGCCTTAGTGATGGTTCGGAAAGTCGCTGAAATGTCTGACGGGATTGAACTGGTAAACTCCGTCAATCCTTACCGAATTGCCGGCCAACAAACCGCTGCTTTTGAAATTGTGGATGATTTAGGAGATGCCCCTGATTATTTAACCATTCCAGTTGGAAATGCTGGAAATATTTCGGCTTACTGGAAAGGATTTAAAGCGTACAACGAGAAAAAAGGGTCTAAATTACCTAAAATCTATGGGTTTGAAGCAGAAGGATCAGCAGCTATTACCCAAAATCAAGTGATTGAACAACCTGAGACCATTGCGACTGCCATCCGTATAGGAAATCCGGCAAGTTGGGATTTAGCTGTGGACGCGCGAGATTCTTCAAATGGAGTTATTGAATCGGTGACAGATGAAGAAATTATTTCTGCTTACCAATACATTGCAGCAGAAGAAGGTATTTTTGCTGAGCCGGGATCGGCGGCAAGTATCGCTGGGTTGATTCGTTCGCTTGAAACTGGCGACATTCCAAAAGGTTCTCAAATTGTATCTGTTTTAACTGGAAATGGTCTGAAAGACTCAGATACTGCGATTGAGGTGTCGCTCGATAAGACAACGAAACTTCCAAATGATCAAGACCAAGTGATTGCGTTTATTGAAGGATTAGTTGCCAATGAGTAAGGTAACTTTCAATATTCCAGCAACAAGTGCCAATCTAGGTTTAGGCTTTGATTCAATCGGTGTAGCGGTGGATAAATTTTTAACCGTTACTGCATGCCCAGCTGATAAGTGGCAATTCCATTTTAAAACGGAAGCCTTAGCCGCGCTCCCAACAAATGAAGAAAACATGGTTGTCAAAATGGCCCAGTATGTAGCGGAGCAGTATGGAGAAGAAATGCCTCCCTTAGCAATCGATATGACCAGCGAAATTCCTTTAGCTCATGGTTTAGGGAGTTCTTCGAGTGCACTTGTAGCAGGGATCGAGCTTGCAAATTATTACCTGGACCTCAAATTATCCGACAGAGAGAAAATAGCTATCGGAACAAAAGTTGAAAAGCATCCAGATAATATCGGCCCTTGTATAACAGGCGGTGTCTTTATCGGTGTGTATGAAGAAGAAAAGTTAGCGTATTATACGATGGCTTTAGATGGTATATCTTTAATTGTATCCGTTCCTTCGTATGAAATAAAAACAGAAGACGCACGAGCCGCTTTACCCGATAGCTATGAAAAAAAAGCCGCTGTGAGTCAGAATGCAAAAAATAATGTGATGCTATTAGCCATGGCGAATCAAGACTATGAATTAATGGGTGAGTTAATGATGGGCGATTATTTTCATGAGCCTTATCGCAGACCTTTAATCGCTGAATATGATGAAGTAAAAGCAATCGCTCTAGAGAATGGAGCCTATGCAACGGTCATAAGTGGAGCAGGACCAACTTTGCTTACTTTATGTCCAGAAGAAAAAGCGGATGCGATTTTAGAAAAACTCAACCAAGTCCATTCATGTTCTCATGAAAAAGTAAATGTGTATTATGGAAAATGAAAAAATCTCCTCTATCATTTGTCGATAGGGGAGATTTTTGGTTAATTAAAGTATTCATCATAGATAAATCGAATCGATTTGTTCAAATCTTTAGCAGGGATAGAGAAAAACATACTGATTTCAGAGGCGCCCTGGTTAATCATCCGCAAGCTGACGCCAGATTTTGTAAAGCCTTCAGTCGCTTTATTCGCTATACCAATCGTGTTACGCATTCCTTCACCAACAATCGCAATAATCGCTAAGTTTTCTTCAATATGAATCCATTCAGGATCAAGATCTTGTCGGATAATCTCTTGAAGTTCTTCTAATTTATTATTGTTTTCAAATTGGCTGGAACGCAATACGATAGACGCATCATCAATTCCGGTAGGTACATGCTCAACCGATAAATCTAGATCCTCAAAAGCTTGCAACAAACGACGTAAAAACCCCACTTGTCTATTTAGTAAATAACGTTTAATTGTGATGGATAGAAAACCAGCATCGCCACTGATTCCAACTACGGGGTACTCATTCACATCATTTCGTTCAGAGACAATCCGTGTACCTTTATCTTCTGGACGATTTGTATTTTTAATAATAACAGGAATTTTGTCTTCGTATAAAGGTTGCAGTGCTTCATCATGGAACACATTGAAACCTGAATAAGAAAGCTCTCGAATTTCACGGTACGTAATTTCCGAAATAGGGTGGGGATTTTTAATGATCCCAGGATGCGCCGAATAAATATAGCTTACATCCGTATAGTTCTCATACACGTCAGCGCCTACACCCCGTGCAACAATAGCGCCCGTAATATCTGAACCCCCTCGAGAAAATGTCACGATTTTTCCTGACTCGGTATAGCCAAAAAATCCTGGAATCACCAGCACTTCTTTTCGATTGCTCAATTGGCTAATCTTATCGTAAGATGAAGGAATTAACTGCGCATCCCCAGGGTTATCTGTCATTGTAATCCCAGCTTCTTCAGGAGACAGGTAACGAGATTCAATCCCAATGTTATTTAAATATTCACTAACCACTAGGGCATTAAAATCCTCCCCACAAGATTTCAAAGCATCTAACAAATAATCAGAATCTGTGATAGTATCTAAGTATTTATGTAAGCGGTTCTTAAAGTAAGTTAAAATTCTTTCATCTAAATGTAATTCATCAATGATCGAATGGTAACGATTTAAGATGTTTTGAATGATTGGCTCGACATCCATATTTACGATTTTATTCGTATGCAGGGCGATGAGTAAATCGGTTACTTTCGTATCCTCTTCATCACGTTTTCCTGGCGCGCTCACCACGACGAATTTTATCTTCCGATCATTTCTAACAATATCGGCTACTTTTTTTATTTGTGTGGCATTGCTCAATGAGCTACCCCCGAATTTTGCTACTTTCATAATAAGCCCCTCCATTTTCATGTTCTTAAATAATACCAGTAAAATGAGTGAATTCC
>DAIOTF010000021.1:10525-19936 GCA_036752165.1 Atopostipes sp. | reverse complement strand
CGATATTTTTTCAACAGTACTGCGCCAACCTGAGTGCACGACCGCTTGAACTTTTATTTTTGGATCATACAAAACAACCGGGGTACAGTCGGCAAATTTGATAAGTAACGCTATGCCTTCTTGATTAGTGAGAAGGCCATCGGTAGTTGGAAATTGACGGCCTATTAAAAAGGGTTCGCCATTTTCGCCATCACAATAAGCGACATGTTTCCCGTGGGTTTGTTGGCCTGTATAAAGTTGCTTGGGTTGAATGTCAGCCTGTTCAAGTAGGCGCTTAATATCGGCGATAACATTTTCTCCGGCGGTTGCCTGACGGAAATTATAATCTGACCCACCAATCCAGTTAATTAATCCGTGTTCTTTCAATCGTTTTGAGTACATTAGCCTTCCTCCTTGAACCTAGATTATATCACTTTTTTTCGTGGTGTCGATACCCTATGATATTTTTAAATCTAGCTAGCGGTTAGACGCGTAGCTTGTTAAAATAGACAAAAGGAGCTGAGTAGATGATAAAAGAAGCACATCGAAATGTAAAAATGATGGGAACGTCTATTGATTTGATGGTCGTTCATAAAGATCCTGAATTTGTTTTAGATGAAATGGTTGAGCGGTTAAAAATATATGAGCAGCGCTTTAGCGCAAATGATGACGCTTCAGAATTAGCTCGCGTCAATCAGGCAGCTGGCAACGCATCCGTTCAAGTGCATCCTGAATTGTTTGAGCTGATTGAAATTGGGAAAAAACACAGTTTGGCTTCTGAAAGTTTTTTAAATATTGCGATTGGACCCCTTATCCAAGCGTGGCGGATTGGTTTTTCGGATGCACGAGTGCCAGAAAAAGAGGAAATCGTAGAATTGTTACGAATTACGGATCCGATGAATATTTATTTAGAACGGGAAACGTTATGTGTTTATTTGAAAGAAAAAGATATGAAAATTGACTTAGGGGCTTTAGCGAAGGGATACATTGCCGATCGCTTGGTCGATTATCTAAAAGAAACAGAAGTAATGTCGGCTTTGATTAATTTAGGTGGCAATATCATTACTTATGGTCCGGCATTAAAACGCACGGATAACTTGTGGCGCATTGGGATTCAAAAACCCTTGTCAAAACGAGGTGAGTCGCAAGTTATTTTAAAGGTAGATAATCAATCAGTCGTGACTTCTGGAATTTATGAGCGCTTGTTTGATGTAGGTAATGATACATACCACCATATTTTCGACCCCAAAACGGGTTATCCAGTAGAAACAGAACTCGCCAGTCTAACCATCGTTTCAGATTTATCTGTTGATTGTGAAATTTGGACGACTCGGTTATTTGGTCATTCGCCTCGCGATATAATTGAAGAATTAAACCAGATGGATGCGATTGATGGGCTAGTCATTACTAAGCAAGGTGAAATATTTTATTCAGACGGCTTAAGAAATAAGATAGTTTAGCTCAATTTCAGCAAAATAATTTGTTCAAATTGGATTACGTAGGAAATACAGTGTCTATCTCATCTATAAAATCATTTACGTACGAGTTAGAACGTCTATCTCATCTATAAAACTATTTATGTGTTAGTTAGATTAGTTCTAGGTACTGTCCACATTTCTCAATTTCAAATCGTCCCCTTTAAATACCCTTTAGAGAAGTTTGCCTGAAGCAAACTTCCTCTTTTTTTAATTCAAAAAAGTTATTATTTAATGGTTATATTTTAATAAACTTGATTTATGTCAAGTTTTCTTCTGTGAAATTTGTTATAGTAATTGAAGAAATGAACAAATTTGAAAAACATTTGTGAAAAAAGTACATCATACGTAAAGTTAGGATGAATAATTATGAAGAAAATAATCGGTTTAGTTGGAACGAATTCAGACCATTCTACAAATCGTCGACTACTGAAATTTATGCAAAAACATTTTAATCATCAGGCTGAAATTGAATTAATGGAGATTAAAGACTTGCCTTTATTTAATAAACCTGCAAATTATACCGTTTCTCCACTAATACAAGAAATGGCTTCTAAAATTGAAGCAGCGGATGGAGTTATCGTGGCTACTCCAGAATATGACCATTCACCGACTGCCGCATTAAATAATGCCTTGGCTTGGCTTTCTTATAAAACTTACCCTTTTGTTGATAAGCCGGTGATGATTGTTGGTGCTTCTTATGGCACACTTGGATCTTCAAGGGCTCAACTTCAACTTCTACAAATCTTTGAAGCTCCAGAGCTCAAGGCTCGCACGATGCCTAGTTCTGAATTTCTTTTGGGCCATTCTCTTCAAGCATTTAACGAAGATGGAGAGTTAATCAGTGAAAATAAAATCGCTGAATTGAAAGCAATTTTCGCCGATTTCTTAGAATTTATTGAAATTGTCGAACACTTGCCGAATGCTCGAAAAATCCATAAAGAGACTGCTGAAAAATATATTTGGGATGATAAATAAAGAAAGGACAGACCATAATGAAATTAGTTGGAATTGTTGGATCAAATAACGAGAGATCGTACAACCGTTTGTTGTTACAAAACATTCAAAAAACTTTTGCTCATTTATTTGAGATTGAATTATTAGAAATTGATAAAGTTCCTCTGTTTAATCAAAGTGACGACCAAACGGAGAGTGAGCCGATTCAATATTTAAACCGTAAAATCAAAGAAGCGGATGGGGTCATCATTGCAACACCTGAACACAACCGTACAGTCCCACCTGCTTTAAAAAGTGTTATCGAATGGTTATCCTTTAAAGTACATCCTTTTGAGAATAAGCCTGTTTTAATTGTGGGCGCTTCTTATTTTGACCAAGGAACTTCTCGTGCGCAATTGCATTTAAAGCAAATTATGGAGTCTCCAGGTGTTGGTGCTTATGTTTTCCCAGGGAATGAGTTTTTATTAGGAGATGCGCGCGAAGCCTTTGATGCGGATGGACTTTTGAAGAATCCGACAACGGTTGGATTTTTAAGAGAAGTACTAGAAAAGTTTGTCAGTTATGTGCGAATTTTAAATCGAGTTGATGAATCAGCTCCAAAAGCAGGTACACCATCCGAAGATCTGATGGCTAGTGGAAAAATTGACACAACCATCGATGTTGATATGAATGCCGATGATTGGGTAGAGCAAGCGGCTAAAAAAGTAAACGCTGTTTCAGGGGATACCTATGTCGAATTAAACCGTGGAATCATGACAGTTAACCAATTGAATCATTTTTTAAATTCAATGCCTATGGAACTGACTTATGCTGATAGCAACAACCAGTTTTTGTATTACAATTACCACATTGAAGAAGAAAACATGTTGGCCAAACGACGCCCTAGTCAAGTAGGAAATCCATTAGCGAAATGTCACCCTGCTTCTACGCATAAAAATGTCGCCACATTAATTTCAAAACTTCGTACCGGTGAATTAAATCACTTCCGTGTTCGAGTGCCGACGCATGGTGCAGATAAATTTGTCGTCCATAACTATCGAGCCGTCCGAGATGAAGATGGAAATTATATTGGAATCAACGAGTACGTTGAAGATCTACAACCATTAATCGATTGGTATCTCGAACAAACCGGTCAAGAACTAGTTGGCGGGCATGTGGACGGCGTATCTGGAGCTACTGCGCACACTGGAGAAACAGATGCAGTATCAGGTGCAACTTCGAATACAAATAGTGACGAAGCGGATGCCATTACTGGTGCATCTGCAACTGAACATAACTAGCAAGGAGAAACACAATGCTTGATCAACTTTTTCATCTATTTGGACCTGGTGTTATCCATCACCCAATCGAAGATTTGAAAGCAACTCGTGAAATAAACACGACCATTGAAGATCTTGATATGGATGCTAAAAACTGGGTGGAACAAGCTGCTCGTAAAACAGGGGCAGTGAAAGGAAAAACCTATGTTAAATTGGATCATGGGGTATTAACTGTCGACCAACTCAATGCTTTCTTAAATTCTATGCCTATGGAACTTACATTTGCTGATAGTAATAACCAATTTTTATATTATAATTACCATTTAAAAAAAGAAGATATGTTGGCCGATAGACATCCTAATCAAGTAGGTAATTCTTTGTCGGCATGTCACCCAAAATATGCAATTGGTCATGTAGATTATGTAATTCAAGAATTACGGAATAATAAAATTGATACCTATCAGATTAATGCCCCAAATGAAGACCCGAGTAAATATGTCGTTCATAATTATACAAGTGTAAAAGACAATCAAGGGAATTTTTTAGGGGTAAATGAATATGTCCATGATATTAAACCTTTAATTGATTGGTACTTGAAAGAAACTGGTCAGCAATTAGTTCAAAATGAGGATGTCGATGCGATAACTAGCGCTTCACAATCAAATGAATAAAAAAACTCACTTCTTCGGAAGTGAGTTTTTCCTTTGGATTAGTGAATGGTGACTAGAATTTTATTATGTGCACACAAGATTTTTTTAGCTCTTTCCTACTCTTCGCGGACCGCAAAGAAATAAGGACGTTCGCCTAACTCACCATTCGGCCAACTGATGTCAACTTCTTCCCAAACTTCATCCGCAGTTTCCATTCGATAAAGGCCAAAATTATTCAATGCGTAAAAAACATCCACATGATTAGGATCGTTTGCTAGATAGTGCGTGAAGGCATCCTTTTTCGGTAAACCTTCTGCTAATTCAACCCACGGCTCATCCCCTATTTTACGGTATACTGTTGAATACTTAGGATCACGATGGGCTTTTGAAGCACTTTTAGACCCAGAAACTAAGCGATAATCAGGGTGGATTGGATGTAAGACTAGATTATATAAGTACGGGTGGTCTTCAAGACCTTCACTCATGTATACCCAGGATTGGCCACCATCATGACTTTCAGCATAAGCTCTTTTAGGATTTGCAGCTCCATCCCCATTTGCCGCATAAATTCTGGCCGGTGCATCTGGATGAGTAAGCATCGTATGCACATCGATTGGTCCACCTTCTATACGATCATTCCAAGTTTTCCCATTATTATTTGTATGAATAACTGCCCCAGACTCAATGGAGACCCCTATAAAACCATCATCCGCAAAACTTGTTGTAATCCAACGCACAAAATGCGTATCCGGCCTTGGCGGAAAAGCCCAATGCTGTTTTGAAGGCAAGTCTTGAACACCTTTATATTCTTGCCAGCTATTTCCATTATCTTCTGAATAATATAAAGAACTCGGTTCTGTTCCAGCCATTACAATTGAGTTATCATTCACACGTTTACTCGGATGCACGGCTACAGTAGTGACCTTTTGTGACTCAATGCCTTCATCCGCATGCGCCCAAGTATCGCCGCCATCTTCTGTTTTATATAGCCCACTATCTGTAGCAACATATATTCGTTTTTGATTTTCTGGGTCAAAGGCGATTTGATTGGCTTTTTGACCTTCTAATACTGAAGTAAATGTATAAGAATCTTCTGTTTCGCTAATTATCCACACTTTATTTTTTAAACCGATATAATATTTTTTCATCTTTTTCGCCCCCTCGTCAACCTGATTATGCCAGTAAAAGGAATAAGGCACCAAGAGATTTGTTTAACTACTCCATCGTTTATGGTAAGATAAAGTCACTTTACGATGATTCAAAAACAAATACTTTTAAAGATTCTAAGGAGGAAATCTATTCAAAATGGACGGTAGTCAGATAAACAGTATTATTATTTTTATTGTATGTGTGGGGTTTTCAGCATTTTTTTCATCATCAGAAACTGCATATACTTCTGTGAGCCGCATTCGCTTAAAACACGCTTCAGAAGATGGTGACCGACAAGCACAAAAGGCCCTCAATTTACAACAAAACTTCGAATCTCTTCTGTCAACCATTTTAATTGGAAATAACCTAGTGAATATCGCAGCTTCTTCCATTGCGACGCTATTTTTCATCAACTTATTTCCCACTTACGGTGCGACAATTGCGACCGTAGCGACTACTGTTATTTTACTGCTTTTTGGTGAAATAACCCCCAAGTTGATTGCTAAAGTCTATTCGGAGCCAGTGGCTAAAAAAGTTGCTACACCGATAAATCTTCTTATGAAAATTTTTACGCCCTTCGTTTGGATATTTAGTCAGTGGCAGAAATTTATTCGACGCATTATCCCATTGACTAGTAACGAGCTCATTAGTGAAGAAGAATTGCTTTCGATTGTAGATGAAGCCCGGCTGGGTGGAAGTATTGAGAAAGAAGAGCATAAACTCGTAAAAGCTGCTATTGAATTTGATGATATGGATATCTCAGCCATTTTAACACCACGTGTTGATGTCATTGGTTTTGATATCAATGATACGGATGCAGAAATTCAAGCTTTATATGTCAGTTCGCCATTTACTCGAATGGTTGTGTATGACGAGGATGTGGATAACGTTGTGGGTACTTTACATGTCAAAGACTTTTTTAGGTACCTCGATGCGAAAGAAAATAACTTAGATAAGTATAATTCCATACACGATTTATTAACCAAACCTTTATTGGTGCCACCAACAATTGCCCTGTCTGATTTATTGACTTCTATGCAAGAAGCTTTCACGCATATAGCTGTCGTAGTAGATGAATTCGGTGGGATGATTGGAATTGTGACTATGGAAGATGTCTTGGAAGAACTTGTTGGTGAAATATGGGACGAGTCTGATGTCGTTCGAACCGATATTAGAAAACTGAAAGAACCAGATACTTATCTGATTCAAGGCACCTATTCGATTGATAAATTGTTTGAACTATTTCATATAAAAACGGATGAAGTTTGGATGTCGAATACGGTCAATGGTTTTATCATTGAACAGTTTGAATATATTCCTGAAAACAACGAAGTTTTATACTATAACGATTTGAAATTCACAATCGTGAATGCTTTAAGACAACGAGTAAACGAAGTAGTTGTTGAAAGAATACCATTATCTGAAACAGGACATGAACAAGAATAGATAACTCATAATAAAACCATTCACTCGATAAACGGTGAATGGTTTATTTTTATCCGGCTACATCTAATTGCCATTCTTTTCTGCGAAGATAACTTGCTGAACACAGGAGTGTGCCTCCGTCATCATGGACAAATACAAAATAATCTTTGATTTGGTCCTGCAATCGCTTAAACTCATCTGTTCTGCCGAAAGTTTTTAAAAACCCTTCATAAATTGTCTTTCCGAGAACATTAAATTTAGTTAATGGGCCTAATTCCATATCAAAAATATCTTTTTCAACAAGGACATCCGTTAAAAAATTCGTTTGGGATTTTCTATACTCGGGGTCTAGAAAAATGACCGGTGCTTCACTTTCAAATGCGCGCATTAAGCTATAATCTCCTGCTACTCGACGGATACCTACTTTATTTTCTAAAAATAAGAGTTCATTTAATAAGACACTTATTTTTTTATGTGTTTGTTTTGAGAGTTGTTCTAACAGTTCATCTGGATATTCAAGGACATCCCACGTTAATACTTCGTGTTTTGAAAAACCAATATGATCGATAATTCTTGTCAAAGATAAATCTTTAGAATTTACGTACTTTTCTAATACCATTGAAATCCCCCCTCTCACTTTCTTTAATCATACTACACAGTGTAGCTTTTTTTAAACGTTATACTCAAAACAAAATAGTCTTTTTTCAGCATTAAAAATGGATGATTTTATCAGATAATGAATGAAAAGGAGAGGAATCGAATCTTTATTGGTTTCCCTTATACGTTTAGCTTATAATGAAAGCGTTATATTTGATTAAATAAGGAGTGTATACAAATGATTCGTAAGATTAAAAAAGAAGAAATACATCTTCTTTATCCGTTTGTTTTTCGCGTTTTTTCTGACTTGAATTTCTCTATATTAAAAAAAGTACACGGAAGAGATTTAAAAGATATTGTCGTCAATGCGATGCAAAATCCTCATTATCGATATGGTTATGAACATGCTTGGGTCTATGAAGAGAAAAATCAAATTCTTGGTGTTCTCTTTGGTTATCCTGGTAGTCTAGAAGATTTTGTTGATGGGCCTTTAGCCTTTTCATTAGTGGAACACGGTTATCCTGCGATGGCGATTAAAGAAGGAAAAGAAGCGCTCGCAGATGAATGGCTGATAGATACGATTGTGGTGGCTCCTCTTTTCAGAGAACAAGGCATTGCAGGACAATTATTAGGCGAAGCAGAACGGTTGGCGAAAGATGCAGGCTTCGCAAAAATTGGTGTCAACTGTCCAGCGCATAATAAAATTTATCTCCATCTACTTGAAAAACAACAATACGAAGAAAAAATTCGTCTTTTGATAAGAGATATTCCTTTTTTACATATGGTGAAAGATATCTAATTTTTTTCTAAACTAGACATCCTTTACCCAATTTCTTGTTAGTTTTTGACGAGAAGTATGCTATACTTGGATTCGAAAAAACAAGAAAAGGTGAAAACATGATTCGAAAAGTGCAAGAACATGAAATTCCGTCTCTCTACCCTTTTGTTTATCAAATTTTATCGGATATGCAACTCCCTATTTTGGATGAAATAGACAGTGAAACATTTAAGAAAATTGTTATTGAAGCTATGCATAGCCCTCATTATCGTTATGGATATGAACATGCTTATGTCAATGTGCGCGATGGTCAGATTGCTGGTGTCCTCTTTGGCTACCCAGGTGAACTGGAAGCTCTGATTGACGGACCTCTGCGAGCCGCTATGCTGAATCATGGGTATTCAATGGAATACAGTTTAACTGAGCCGGAAACTCTTCCGGGTCAATGGTACATTGATACCTTAGTCACTCATCCCGATTACCGACGTCAGGGTGTAGCGCTAGAATTAATGAAATATGCAGAAGAAGTCGCTCAAGAAGCTGGATTTGATTCGATTAGTTTAAACTGCGATATGTCAAATGAAGCAGGTTACAGTCTTTACTTTAAATCAGGTTATCTAACAAAGACACGAATCGTTTTAGCTGGTCATGTGTACTGGCATATGGTTAAAAATATTTCAAAAAATTAATTCTGTAGACCTGTCATGTGTGAGCTGTGACAGGTCTATTTTCTATTTAAAGGTGACACTTAGCCAACTTTCATCTAAAGTATTTCCGCTTTTACGGTACGCTTTCCCATGCTCGTCGATGCAAGCATGCCATTCTTTGCACAGCTCATGAGGGATCCCTTCGGTTAAATGGTTAAATTCCTTATGCATATGGGCATAGTTTGTATAAGGACCAAAGCCTAATCGATTAAAAAGACGAATCGCGTAAGTATCCGCAATAAATGCATTTCGCTCGAAAATATAAAGAAGCATGACATCCGCAGTTTCCGGTCCAACCCCTCGGATATTTAATAATTCTTTTCTTAAATCCCATGTCGACCAGTCTTTAAAATCATCTAAGTTACTCCCATAACTTTTAAACCAGTACATCAATTCTTTAATATTTCGACTTTTTTGACGATAAAAACCAGCTGG
>DAIOTF010000021.1:0-10425 GCA_036752165.1 Atopostipes sp. | reverse complement strand
ACCAGTACATCAATTCTTTAATATTTCGACTTTTTTGACGATAAAAACCAGCTGGGCGAACCAATTCTTCAAGCTCTTTAATATCTAATTCTAATAGCGCCTCAACAGTTAAATAAGGCTCTAGATTCGCAATTGCTCTTTCCATATTTTCCGAAGTGGTTTGTTGGATTAGAAGAGTCGAAACCCAATCTTTGATCCGATTCTCATCTTCCCACCAATATTGCACACCGTAATGCGCTACAAGTTTATTTAAAACGCTTATTTTTTCAAGGTCTGTTTTTTCCATTCTCAATCCCCTTCTATTCTGATCCATTCTCTCCTTTATGCTAGCAAAAAAGACCTATATCTTGTAGACATAGGCCTTTCCTTGAGTAAAAATTATTTGTTTTCAATGATTACTTGAGGTACGGAAATATTTGGTCGAATCTTAGTATTAGCCAAAATAATATCTGCGATATCTTCTGGATCCATCATACCTTCTGTATCTGAATCATCCAGGGTACCTTCCCAAAACGGTGTCTTCATACCACTCATATAAATCCCATGTGCCTGCACATTCGTATCCTCAAGTTCTTTAATAAGACTTTCGGTAAATCCACGTGCACCAAATTTACTGGCACAATACGCCGACTCTGTTACCTTTCCTTGAACACCTGCCGTTGATATCACATTTATAATCGAACCCGCATTGCGTTCTTTCATCTCACCAAGGACTTGTTGCGTGCAAAAAATGGTTCCTTTTAAATTCACATCGATCATTTGGTCTACTTGCTCAGCTGATAATTCCTCAGTCAAAGCAAAGTGCCCTACACCCGCATTATTCACGAGAATATCAATCGGCTGAATCTCACCCCTGATTTGTTGAAAAACTTTTTCTACTTCGTGAAACGAAGAAACATCGAGTGGATAGATGGCATATGCTGAGTTTCCAAAAGTCTCAGCCACTTGTTCTAGTTTCACTTTTGTTCGACCGATTAGCGTAACGAAATAGCCTTGCTTATTGTATTTATAAGCTAGCGCCGCTCCTAATCCACTACCGGCACCTGTGATTACCACATGTTTTTTCATTGGACTCACTTATTAATCACTCCTTGAATGTTTAGATTTTAGTCTCTTCTATTTGTCTTTTAATTTCTTGGTAAACTTCTTCAATACCTGAAAGATGAACAAAAACTTGAAATTGATTGTTTGAAAATAATGAACCTTTAATCAATTCCGTCTCTTCAACTTTATTGATATCTTTAGCATTCTTAGGAACCAATCGAATACGCGTCGCACAATGAGAGACGGATTCAATATTATCTCTTCCAATGGCTTCAATAATTTTATTTGCTGTATCTTGTACACCCATAGCATCTTCCTCCAATTTATTTAAGAAAAAAGAAAGGCAACCATTTTTACCCAGTTATACCTTTCTTCCTTCTCTTTTTTAATTAACGATTTTCTAAAGTTTCAGCATCAAGAATGGTTACATCTGATGGAATTTCTGAATCAACGTCTTCCCCTTCAAATAATGAAAGTGCTGTTTCTACAGCGATTCCACCCATTAAATCTGGTCTTTGCTCTACAGTTAATAACATCGTTCCTTCTTCAACTGCAGTTATTGCATCATCATTTGCATCAAAACCAGTAATTAGGATATCTTCACCTGGTGTTAAGTTTGCGCCGTTTACTGCTTCAATTGCTCCTAGAGCCATTTCATCATTTGCAGCTACAATTGCACGAATATTTGGATGTGCTTGTAACAAGTTCTCTGTAACTGTCAATGCTTCCGTACGGTCATAGTTCGCTGTTTGAGAAGCAACAATATTTACGCTGTCTTCGATTGCATTCAAGAACCCTTCATGACGGTCAATTGCACTTGAAGCACCAGGAACACCTTCTAAAACGACAACCTCATCGTCACTTTCTAAATAATTTAATAGCTCTTCACCAGCATTTTGTGCAGCTGCAACGTTATCTGTACCAATAAATACATCTACATCCGCATCTTCAACTTCACGGTCAATCGCAATCACACGAATACCATTATCTAATGCACTTTGAATAGCTGGCCCTACTGAAGCTGAATCTTCAGGGTTAACGATTAATACATCAATTCCTGTATTAATTAAATCTTCGATATCTGTACTTTGTTTTGCCGGATCATTTCCTGCATCCACCACATTAATTTGAACACCTAACTCAGCTGCTTTTTCCTCTGCTCCTTCTGCCATTGTGACAAAGAATGGATTGTTTAAAGTTGAAATTGAAAAGCCAATGCTCAATTCTGTACTATCTGTACTTGCATCCTCTGTACCCGTATCCTCTACTTGCCCTTCTTGATCCACTGTACAACCAATTAGGAAGAATCCTAATACTAAAACGGATAAAACGCTGATAATCTTTTTGAAATTCTTTTGCATGGTCTATCTCTCCTTATAATATAATGTTAGTCTTTTTGAAGTCTATCTACTAAGACAGCTAGTAAAATAACGATACCTTTTACAACATCTTGATAGTATGAAGAAATGCCAAGAATATTCATACCATTACTCAACACGGCAATAATTAAAATACCCAGTAATGTACCGCTAATTTTCCCCCTTCCTCCAGTCATACTTGTTCCACCGATTGCTGTAGCCGCAATTGCATCAAGCTCATAGCCTGTTCCCAAAGTAGGTTGGGCTGAATTTAAGCGTGAAACTAAGATAAGCGCGGCAACAGTAGACATTAAACCAGAAATTGAATAAACAAATAACTTTACTCGATCTATATTGATACCCGATAATTGAGCAGCTCGTTCATTTGAACCCACTGCATAAATCTTACGACCTAATACAGATTTATTTAATAACAGATAGAATAAAATAAAAGCAAAGAATAAAATAATCACTGGAACCGGAATTCCAAGAATAGCTCCTCGTCCGATAAAGGTTAAGAATTGGGACCCCACATACTCATCTGCTGTTAGATTAGATATTGGCCGTCCATTTGTATAAATCAAAGTAAACCCTCGGTACACGGTCAATGTAATTAATGTCGCGATAAATGGTTGTAGTTTTGCTTTACCTACCAAGAATCCTGAAATTAACCCTAACAATAAACCAAACACTAAAGCCACAATAACTGCAAGTGGAATAGGCAAACCAACATTAACGATTAAGCCTGCAAATAATGCACCCGTTAAGCCCAATGTGGATCCAACAGATAAATCAATCCCACCCGTTAAGATAACTAGTGTCATACCAAAGGCGATTAGTCCGTTTACTGAAGCTTGTCTAAGTAATGTTAAAAAGTTTGAGAAGGTTCTAAATTGTGGACTAATTAAAGACATAATAACAACTAATAATACTAAAGCAATTAATGCCCCATATTCATGGGCATTTTTTCTAAATATTTTTCGAATATTCATTGATTTCTCCCCCCGTAGCTAGCGTCATGATATTTTCTTGGCTCGCTTTTTCCTTATCAATTATTCCTTGTAATTTTCCTTCATGCATTACCGCAACCCGATCACTCATTCCAATAATTTCGGGTAAATCAGAAGAAACCATAATAATCGAGATTCCTTGCTTGGTCAAATCATTCATTATTTCATAAATCTCTGCTTTAGACCCTACGTCAACTCCTCGAGTAGGTTCATCTAATATCAATATTTTAGGATTAGTTAATATCCATTTTGCTATAAAGGCTTTTTGTTGGTTTCCCCCACTTAAATTTCCAGTATGGGTTTCGATACTTTCTGTTCGAATATTAAACATATTAGAAGATGATTCCGCAACTTCTTTTTCCATTTTCTCATTGATGAATCCACCCTTTGATAACTCATCAAAATTCGCTAATGTAATATTTTCTCGAATACTCTTGTCAAGAAGTAAACCCGCTGATTTTCGATCTTCTGTTACCAAAGCAATTCCATGGTTCATCGCCTCTTTAGGATTTTGAATGGTTACTTTTTCATTATCAATCCATAACTCACCACTCGTGATTTTTCGGTCACCGAAAATAGCATGCATTAATTCTGAACGCCCCGCGCCCATTAAACCACTGACACCTAATATTTCACCTGCTCGTACCGAGAAAGAAACATCTTTTAATAAGTGATCATCCGACAGATTTTTTACTTCTAAACGAACTTCACCAATTTCTGGCGAGCGATTTGGAAATTGTTCCGTCAATTCTCGACCAATCATTAGACGGACAAGTTCAGCATTACTTGTTTCTTTTGTCATTAAAGTTTCAATATAACGCCCATCGCGCATCACCGTAATTCGGTCAGAAATTTTGAATATTTCTTCCATACGATGTGAAATGTAAATAATCGACACATTTTCTTTTTTCAAGGATTCAATAATCTCAAATAATCTTTCACTTTCTGTGTCCGACAACGCAGCTGTAGGTTCATCCATAATAATAACTTCTGCATTTGTCATAAGGGCTTTACAAATTTCAATCAATTGTTGGGTCCCTACAGATAAAGAAGATAATACTGTATTTGGATTATGAGTGAGGCCAACACGTTTTAAAACTTCTTTTGATTGGTTACGCATTTCCTTTTGATCGACTAAACCAAACCCTTTACGGATTTCTTTATTTAAAAATAAATTCTCTTCAATCGTCATATCGGGTAAGACGTTTAACTCCTGGTGAATAAAAGATATCCCATTATTCTCAGCGTCTTTTGGCCCATCGAAAACTTTTTCTTCCCCATCAATTGTAATGGTTCCAGCATTTTTTTCATGAACTCCTGTCAATATATTCATTAACGTTGATTTCCCAGCACCATTTTCCCCCATAAGGGCATGCACTTCACCTGGAACAATATCAATTCCCGCATCGAATAGTACTTGATTTTCGCCAAATGTTTTTTCAATATGCTTCATTTCTATATGCATGTGTGAACTCCTTTCTTTAAAAGATGACATCCGATTGTAAGATAATGTTTGAATAAGGGGTCATTTCTCCCGTCCGAATAATTACTTTCGCATTCTGAGATAATTCTTTAAATTTCTCGTGAGAAACGTACTCTATCGCCTCATCTTCTAACTCAATCAATTTCGAAACATTCTTTAGCTGTGTAGGATTGTGTGCTTGAATCTCCTGAGCTAAAATAATTTTCTCAATTTTCATATCTTCTATAATTACTTCTAGAACATCGATAAAAGTAGGCACGCCTAATTTTAGTGAGAGATCGATTTCTTTTACACCATTTGGAACAGGTAGACCTGCATCGCCAATAACAATTTGATCTGTATGTCTTAAACCAGATAGTACTTTTGAAATTGGACTATTCAATACCCCATTCTTTTTCATAATGCTCATTCTCCTTTACTTCCGCTAACGTTGGCATACCACCTTGAGCTCCAAATTTTTGAATAGAAATTGCAGCGACTAAATTTCCAAACTGAATACTAGTTGTCAGATTCGCGTTCTTTGATAAAGCATAGGCAAACGCTCCATTGAAAGTATCGCCTGCACCCGTTGTATCTGTTACTGGAACTTGATAAGAAGGAACGTTGATAATTTCTTCTCCATCGAAATAAGCTACACCTTCTGAACCTAAAGTAACAATCAATTTATTTGGGTAATTTCTTAACCCTTCTTCGATTGGAAGTCCTGGGAATAATACACTAAACTCCGTTTCATTTGGCGTTAGGTAAGTCACTTTTTCTACTAATTCCCTCTCCACCTGTTCAGCAGGGGCTGGATTATAAATTGTTTGAACGCCTAACTCATCACAAATATCAATCAGTTGGGTAATAATCGCCATTGGAATTTCGTTTTGAATAATGACAAAATCCACTGTCTTGATTTCTTCTTTTAGGGGTTCGAGTCTCGCCTCATTGAACGCATTGTTTGCTCCTGGAATAAAAATAATTGAGTTATCATTATCTACGAGTGTGATATGAGCCGACCCAGATTCTATTTCTGTAACCCGTTCCACATTGTCCGTATTTATTCCATTTTTTTCAAGATTTGCTAGAAGCAATGTACCAAATTCATCTGTTCCAACTGTTCCAACCATTTTCACTTCTGCACCCAGACGAGCTGCCGCTACTGCTTGGTTCGCACCTTTCCCACCAAAACTGGTAGAAAAACTTTCACCACGAATGGTTTCACCAATTTCTGGTCGCTTAGTTGTTATGACATTAAAGTCCGTTGAAATACTTCCAATAACCATAATTTTTTTCATTTAAGCACCTTCTTACTTTAAATTTTCTAATTTTCTTAAAGTTCCTCTTTCGATAAATTCTACCGGAAGAACAATCTTATTCTTCGAAATTCTTTCGCCATGAATCATACGCAACAACAATTCAGCACCTATAATACCCATTTCATAAATAGGTTGAGCGATTGTGGATATCCCAGGCGTCGTTAGCTTAGAATACGTAATATCATCATAACCCATGATTTGTAAATCATCGGGTATAATGAGTTGCTGCTCGCTCGCTTCTTTGATTAGGACCATTGCTTGAATATCATTAGCAGCAATTACTGAATCAACATTTGGATAGACTTTTAGAATATGTGAAATGATTCCTTCAGCCTCTTCAGGTCGATAGGTAGGTACATCATGCACATGATACACATGGCCAGTCTCATCAAATACAGACCGCATCCCATTCATTCTTAAATGAGATTTTTCTAAATGCTCCGTACTATTCAAAATAAAAACGTCTTTAGTCGTTCGCTTCGCAATTTCTCTAGCTGTTAGTTGACCTCCCTTGTAATCATCACTTAAAACTGAATGTTTTTCAGTTGGTGAAGGTCGGTCAATAGAGACATGTAAAATGTCTTCATCGAAAGCTGTCTTGTGTTCAATCGCTGATATAATGCCTGCCACATTATTATTTCGAAAAGTCGTTAAATATTTCGCTTCTTTATCAGGATCATTTCCTACGTTTGCTAGGATTAGACCATAGTCAGACTCACTTAAGTGGTCCTCTATTCCTTTAGAAAGCATGGTAACGAATGGATTCGTAATATCTGGTAACAGAATCCCAATAAATTTTGACTTTTTCTGGTACAAAGAACGCGCAACTTCATTCGGAGTATAGTTTAAATCATCTATCGCTTTTTGTACATTTTTCTGTGCTTCTTTACTTACATATCCACTTTTATTAATGAATCTGGATACTGTAGCGACAGATGTACCTGCTTGTTTAGCCACGTCTTTCATAGTAGCCATTATTATCACCTCATCTGTAACCGTTTACACATAGAGAATAGCATAATATTTTATTTGATGCAAGACATAATATTATTTTTTTGAAAAAATATTGAACTAAAATTTTATTCTATCCATCTAAAAAGCGTGAACCCATTTAAATGAATTCACGCTCCTCTTCATTCTATTTAATTTAAATCTGGCCAGAAGTCTGCGTTGGCTTCGATTAAGTCATCAAGTAGTTCTTTGGCTACGCGTGCATTTGGCACAGTTTTTGAAAGGGTTAAGGCTTGCCACATTTTTTGGTAGCTTTTTTCTATCCAGGCTTCAACGACCATTTTTTCAACAGTCACTTGTTGCATCATTAACGCACGATTGAATTGTGGAATCTTTCCTTGGGTTAGTGGTTCTGGACCGTCACTTCCTACAATACAAGGGACTTCAACCATAGCGTCGTCATCAAAGTTCGCAATCGCACCATTGTTTTCCACAATCAACAACATCCGCTCACCTGTATTAAAGGCTATCGCTCGGGCTAAATCGACGATGAATGAAGCATGGCTATCAATGCTAAAATTATTGTCTTTTCCTGTGCCTTTTTCGATAATTTCTCGTGCGGCTCCAAACACTTCTTTTTCTCGTCCATCCATTACTTCGTTCGCACGTGTATATTCCGCATCTGCTAGCTCAACTTCATCTTGTGGATAGAAGTAATATTTCAAATACGTATTTGGCAAGAATCTTGGCTCAATGGCTAATAAGTCTTTCGCTTTTTTATGCGTTTCTTGCCAACTTGGATCCGTATGTTGGGTATCTACTTCTTCTTTTGTTAAATAACCATTTTTTGAAACATATTCTTTAATTTCATCTAAATACTCATGTCCAGTTGCTTTGTCTTTTACACTTGTCCACCAACCAAAGTGGTTTAAACCAAAATAGCTGACCTCCAATTTATCGGGGGTAGTGCCCACAATTTGAGACATTCTCCGAAGGGTACCGACAGGCATGTCACAAATGTTTAAGACTTTAGAATCAGGACGTAGAACACGCATTGCTTCGGCCACAATAGCGGCTGGATTTGAATAATTTAACATCCATGCCTCTGGTGAATATTCTTCCATATAGTCAACGAGTTCTAGCATATCTTTAATACTACGCATACCGTAAGCTACTCCACCCGGGCCACATGTCTCTTGTCCAACGACACCATGTTTCAATGGGATCTTTTCATCCATTTCTCTCATCGCATATTGACCCACTCGAATATGAGCAAATACAAAATCGACATCTGTGAAAGCTTTTTTCGGATCGGTCGTATAGAAAAATTCTAAATCAGGTGCTTCTTCTTTTAATAAAATCTCTAAAGCTTCTCCTAAAATGCCTTGTCTTTCTTGGTCATTGTCGTAAAGAACTAATTTGCGAAGCGGAAATCTTTGCGCTTCTTCTAAAAGCATAAGGACAATTCCTGGGGTAAACGTGCTCCCACCACCAGCGATGACAATTGAAAATTCCTTTTTCGTCATATCAAAATCTTCTCCTTTATTTGTATAGTCTGAGTCTACTCTTCAACTTCATTTCTTCCTAAATACTGATCGACATTTTGTCTGATTTGACCCACTTGTGTGCCGTAAACGACATGGATATTTTTGTCGGTTATCATTACGCCAGATGCGCCGGTTTGATTTTTCAATACAGCTTCGTCCACTTTAGACGGATCTTCAACCGTTAAACGAAGGCGTGAATAGCAATTCGTTAAGGTGTTGATATTATCCGCCCCACCCAGGGCCTCGACAATTAGCGGTGTCTGACCTAAATTGGTTTCTTTTGGAGGCGTCTGTCTTTCGTCGGAATCATCTTCGCGACCGACTGTTCTCAAATTAAATCGAGTGATAATAAAACAGAAAATGACATAATACAACACAAAAAATAAAAGACCAACCGCAATAAATATAGGCCATCTTGTTTTATCGACGCCTAATGGCACATTGTAAAGCAAAAAGTCCAAAAAACCATTGGGACCAATCGCACGGACGTTAAATAGATTTAACACAACTAGACTTAACCCACTTAAAACAGAGTGAATCACGAATAAAATGGGTGCCGCAAACAGAAATGAAAACTCAATCGGTTCGGTGATACCCGAAAGAAAAGACGTAATCGCAATTGGTAGTAATTTTTTCCTTACCTGCATTTTGTTTTCTGGTTTGGCCGTGTGGTACATTGCTAAACTAGCACCAATTAAGCCAAACATTTTTGAAATCCCACGAGCATCCCAAAGCACACTTTTGGATAAAACTTCTACACTTGGGGTTACCATTTCAGCATAGTAAATATTTCGAGCCCCTTCGTAAACTACGCCACCTACTTCTTCTACCCCACCCAAAGAGGAATACAACATTGGGGTCGCAATAAGATTTTGTATGCCAGATGGAATCGTTAATCTTTCAAGAGTCCCGTATATAAATAGACCAAGATTCCCTGAATAATCAATACCTTCTACAAGACTTGTGATACCATTTTGAATGAAAGGACTGATTGAGCTGAATCCTATAGCTAAAAGAACCGCTACTGGAAGTAATACGATACTCACAAAACGTGTGCCACTATAAATTTGAAAGGGCTGTGGGAGTTTGATATCCTGCCATTTATTGTAAATAAAGGCTATAAGGATCCCTAAAAATATTCCGGAAAATATACCCGGTTCAATCCCTTCTAAACCATTCATTACAAAAGAATAAAATAGGTAAATCATTAAACTAATAAAACCAGCTTCTGCCTTTTCCTTATGCACTAAACCAACTGTTACTCCAACTGTGAACAAAAGTCCTAAATGATTTAACAATCCAAGTAATCCTTGTGTTACTATAGAAAAGAACGAGGTATAAATTGAGTTTTCTAAAATCGGTAGTCCATTCAATAAAAATGGGTGGGTCAATAGATTGCTTATAGCTAATAATAAACCGATAATAGGCAGTATACGAACAGGAATAATTAATGATGCAGACAAGCGTTGGAAAGCATTTTTTATTTTAGTTTTTATGGTTATTCCTCCTCGTGAATTCGATAAGTGTAGTATAACACCGTCTGTTTAGAGATGAAAAGAGAAGCCTTTAAAAATTTTTAATCCTTTAGGGTAAGAGGAGCAAACATAATGAACTATTCAATTGGCATTGACATTGGAACAACGAGTACCAAGGCGATTATATTTAATGATTTAGGGGAAGTTTTAAAAGAAGCTTCTGTGGGCTATCCTTTACTGAATCCTGAACCTAAAG
>DAIOTF010000020.1:14703-22279 GCA_036752165.1 Atopostipes sp. | reverse complement strand
GAAGTTTTAAAAGAAGCTTCTGTGGGCTATCCTTTACTGAATCCTGAACCTAAAGCCGCTGAACAAAATCCGGATGAGATTGTGACGGCTGTTAAAGAAGCCATACGAATGGTTATTCAACAAATGAATTTAAAACCGGATGAAATCAAATTCCTTTCTTTTAGCGCCGCGATGCATAGTCTCATTGCCTTAGATGATTGGGGAAATCCTTTGACTCACTCTATTACATGGGCAGATCAAAGAAGTGAAAAACAAGCCCGACAATTAAAAGAAACAAATGGCCAGGCGATTTACGAAAAAACGGGGACACCTATTCACTCCATGTCTCCACTGGTAAAGTTGATTTGGCTTCGTGAAGAAAAGCCAGAGATTTTTAACAACGCGGCTTTGTTCTTAGGCATTAAAGAGTATATATTTGACAAACTTTTCGGCAAATATGTGTGCGACTATTCGATCGCATCCGCAACGGGTTTATTCAATATTCATACCCTAGACTGGGAGGAAGAAGCTTTAGAAACAGCACATATTTCAAGAGAACAGTTGCCAAAACTTGTACCAACGACTGAAATTTTTACGAATATGAAAGAAGAGGTAGCCTTCGAATTAGGCCTTTCACCCCACACCCCCATTGTCATTGGCGCAAATGATGGTTGCTTGGCCAATTTAGGTGTGAATGCGATTGAACCGGGTATCGTTGCCTTAACGATTGGAACGAGCGGGGCTATTCGTACCGTAGTCGATCGACCGATTACGGATCCTGAAGGTCGTATTTTCTGTTATGCCCTGACGGAAAATCATTGGGTTGTGGGTGGCGCTGTGAACAACGGTGGGATGATTTTTAACTGGATGATAGAAAAATTTGCGGATGCGGAGATAGCCGAAGCTCAAGCGAAAAACCTAAACCCTTACGATTTGGTTTCTGATAAAATCGCGTCAGTAAAAGCCGGTTCAAACGGCCTTCTCTTTTATCCTTATCTATCCGGCGAACGCGCACCCTTATGGAATGCCAACGCTAAAGGCTCCTTTTATGGCCTCAGTTTAATTCATAAAAAAGAGCACATGATGCGGGCCGTTCTCGAAGGTATTAATCTCAATCTTTATTTAGTCTATCGTGCTTTAGAATCCGTCATTGGCCAGCCAGAAAAAATTCATGCAGCAGGTGGCTTTGCCAAGTCCCCTCTTTGGCGACAAATGATTGCCGATATTTTTAATACCGAGGTTCACATTTCACAAACAGTGGAAAGTTCAGCCTTGGGTGCAGTGCTTTTAGGTCGCTTCGCAATGGGGGAATTAGCCAGTTTAGAAGAAGGTGTAAAATTAATTGGTACCGCTGAAATCAATCATCCCCAAGCCAATCAAGTGGAAGTCTATCAAGAATTAATTCCGCTTTATGAAAAAATGGGTCATCTCCTTGAAAGTGGATACGATGAAATTACAGCATTTCAGCAGAAATATGAATAGCTAGCTTCTATCTGCCACAGCAATGCGAAATCGATTTTCGTAGCGCACGACCCGTTTCTCTGCGATGCCAATCCGAGTTTCGCAGCGCACAACCCATTCGTCTGCGATGCCAATTCGAGTTTCGCAGCGCACGATCAACTACTTGCGACGCCGAATAAAACTTCTGCTCTTAAAAGAATAACCTTGCTATTTTATTGGATTAAAAAAGACTTTCTTACGTCAAAATTGCGCAAGAAAGTCTTTTGTTTTATTCTACATCTTCACCAATCCAAATAAATGAAGAAACCGAAGAATGTCGCGTAGAACTAGCTGAATGCATTCAAAACACCAAACTCGATTTCGTGTCTTAAATAAGTTAAAAAACAGAGAAATTTTAATCCTCTGCTTCTTCTTTTTGTTTTTCTAGAATCTTATAGCGCTGGCGTTGGCGATAACCGTAAGTGGTTTGCCTGACGTTTTCTTCGTTTTCTAACCCCACTCCTACTGCACCAGTCACGGTTCCGATAGAAGCTGTTAACCAAGCGAGTTGTAGAAAATTCATTACATTCGGTAAATGATTAATTTCTACTTGATCAGCATAGTAATGCGGATCGACAAATACAAAGATTGTCATTAAAAATAGTCCGATAAGAATAATATAAAAAATAGCGACCGCTAAAAACAACGTTAGGACTGTAGCTGTGTTATATAATATCCGATACTTCCGATTATCCGACACGGTTTCTTTTTCCCATAAATTATGTCCTACTATAATCCATAAGCCCATACTCACAATCGCAAGCACCATAAAGAGGGTCAATCTCCAAGGCTCATATACATAGCTAGTTGTCCAAAGGGTTGGAAATATAATTGCATAAGACCCTGAACCAAAAGCTACTGCTATCGTACTTTTTAAAGAAGACATGATTGTCCAAGGTCGATTGTCATAGGTCATCCCAAGCAAAATAGTTAGCAGACCATAGATTTTTGAAGAGAATATGTATCGCAAATCCTCGGTCTCTCTTTTGGATTCGTTGATTCTTTCAACCTTACCTAATCTAAACAACTGATTGACCCGATCTATTTGTTCTTCATTCGTTATTTTTATGTCCTTATAATAAATATCCTCTACAACTTGTACCACTACATCTGTTAAGCGTTTATTCAAAGACCAACCGCAAGCTGGTAAAGAGATTAAACCAAAAGTATATTCGTAGTTTACTCGCGCAAGAACAACTTCGTCTTCGTTGAAAAGCGGGATGTCGGTTAATGATATTGCGTAATCCCATTCCTTATTATCCAGTAAGGATATGACTCCCTCTAGTAACTCCTCATCATCTTCAGCGACTGAGGTAAAGCCATCTGTGACCGTTTCAAGCGTCCAAGTCACTTTATCATTAATTGTCTTTTCAAAAATTTGGGGTAATTCTTCTATTAATTGCTCGGCTATATTCGTTGAAAATTCAGGAGCCGCTATAAGTATTATTTTTATTTCTTTCATTCTATCTCACCTTCTTAATTAAAATTAGCAGAAGCTGGCTTTAAGTGCAATGTATAAGCTTTTATGCGAAAAATGATTTGCATCTAAGAGCTTAATTCTGTAACATAGTAAGGGTTGAAATCTCATCCAATAAAGGAGTAAATAGTATGGATAATAAAACGATAAGACGCTGGATTGGCTTAGCCTTTGCTGCGCTCTTACTTGTGCTTACCCCATTGACGACAATGGCTTCGGCGCAAGAAAATACGTATGATATGGATTTGTTGAATTCTGGACTTGAAGAAGATGGCGTACTAAAAGTGGGTATGGAAGCAAACTATGCCCCTTTTAACTGGTCGCAAACGTCTGCCTCTGATGGTGCAGTTGAAATTAGTAACTCCCCTGGTGAATATGCCAATGGGTATGATTTACAAATGGCGCAATTGCTTGCTGATGAATTAGGCTTGCAACTGGAAATTATAAAGCTTGATTGGGATGGCTTACCCCCAGCTCTTGAATCCGGTATGATTGATGCTATTATTGCGGGTATGTCTCCTACTCCAGAACGTGCACAACAGATTGACTTTTCAGAAGCGTATTATGATTCTGATCTAGTTCTTGTAGTCCGGGAAGATTCTGAGTTTGCAAATGCTACTTCACTTGAAGATTTTCGTGGAGCTCGTGTAACGGGTCAATTAAACACCTTTCATTATGATTTAATTGAACAAATTCCAGAGGTCGACCAACAAACGGCTATGGATTCTTTCCCAACAATGATTTCTTCTGTCTTAACGGATAAGTCAGATGCTTATGTTTCAGAACGCCCGGGTGCTATGGCCGCAACGGCTTCTAATTCAGAACTTACTTATCTTGCATTTGCCGAAGGTGAGGGGTTTGATACTGGGGAAGTCGATACGACAATTGCTGTTGGTATGCAAAAAGGTTCGCCGCTTGTGTCTTCTGTGAATCAGGCTTTGGCTACTATTTCGCAAGCTGAGCGTGATCAGTTGATGAACGACATGGTAACTTTAAATGAGCGTGGCGAAAGTGCTGGTTTCTGGTCGGATGTTGCGAATATTTGGAGTGATTATGGGAGTCAATTTTTAATTGGTGCGCGCAACACATTATTTATTGCCCTTACTTCTACGGTGGTTGGTTCGCTAATTGGTTTGATGATTGCGATTTACCGCTCAATTCCTGTCAGCAAACGCCGGAATCCTGTGGGGTATATTTTATACCGATTATTTGATTTCTTAATTATGGTATATATCGAAGTATTCCGAGGAACACCGATGATGGTTCAAGCGATGTTGATTTTTTATGGTTCAAAGTTATTCTTTAATATCGATATGAGTCCAATGGTAGCTGCTTTAATCATTGTTTCAATTAATACAGGAGCTTATTTAGCCGAAGTATTCCGTGGTGGAATTATGGGTGTGGATGAAGGGCAAGGCGAAGCGGCAAAAGCAATTGGAATGAATCATTTCCAAAGTATGACAAGTGTTGTCTTACCGCAAGCGATTCGTAATACTCTTCCAGCTTTAGGAAATGAGTTTGTCATTAACATCAAGGATACATCTGTATTAAACGTTATTGCAGTAACAGAGTTATTCTTTGTTACCCGTTCAGCTGCTGGTTCTACGTATATGACGTTCCAAAGTTTCTTTATTGTATCGATTATTTATTTAGTCCTGACATTTGTAACAACACGCCTATTGCGTTTAGTTGAAAAATATATGAGTGGCTCAAGCTCATACACGATTCACGAATCTAGTACGATGCCAAGTACAGCTGAGAGAGGAGCTCGATAAATATGTCTGAAAAAATTTTAGAAGTGCAACATTTAGAAAAAAGCTTTGGAAACAACTTGGTCTTGAGAGATATTGATTTCGAAGCGGCTTCAGGTGAAGTCATTAGTATTATTGGGTCTTCTGGATCGGGTAAATCAACATTGTTGCGTTGTTTGAATTTATTAGAAGAGCCAAGTAATGGGGACATCTTATTTCACGGGGATTCAATTTTAAGCCATTCTTTTGACCAAAATAAATACCGTGCGAAAGTCGGAATGGTTTTCCAGCAATTTAATTTATTTAAAAATATGACGGCTTTGAAAAATTGTACAGTTGGCCAAGTGAAAATTTTAGGCCGTTCACAAGAAGAAGCTGAGAAAATTGCGATTGCTAACTTAGAAAAAGTAGGTATGGCTCCTTATCGTGACGCGCGTCCTGACCAACTTTCAGGTGGACAGCAACAACGTATCGCCATCGCAAGAGCATTATCGATGGATCCTGAAATTTTACTATTCGATGAACCAACAAGTGCGCTGGATCCTGAAATGGTTGGCGAGGTTTTAGAGACGATGACAGCTTTAGCTCAAGAAGGACTAACGATGATTGTCGTTACTCACGAAATGGCTTTTGCCCGTGATGTATCCAGTCGTGTAGTCTTTATGGATGGCGGAGTGATTGAAGAAGCTGGTCCAGCTGACCAAGTCATCAATAATCCTGAAAATGAACGAACAAAAGCTTTCTTAAGACGTTACTTAAGCGAGAATGTTATTCACCATTCTTTATAAAAATGAAATTGGAAAGAACCACGAGGTTAAGTTTGAAAACTGCCTTGTGGTTCTTTTTTGTCTTGTCTAAATCTTAGTTTGCGCGTGTTTTTTTAGGATTTTAACACGCTGTATAAATCTGCGTCTACTTTTCCTAAATGATTAAACGCAGATCTAAATTAAAAGCTATCTCATCAAACTGAATTGATTCAATCAAGCTCCAAATTGCGTAAACTGACTTTCTCGATCCATTTCAAGAGGATATTGCTAAGTACTGTTAATACTACTGTAAGTAGCGTACCCCACAACATGATGGGTAAACTTTGACGGCGTAAGCCATCAAACATAATCGTCCCTAAGCCACCTGCATTTATTGTGGCAGCAATCGTTGCGATTCCGATAATGGAAGTCAGCGCTAGTCGAACCCCACTAAAGATGGATTTCGAAGCCAATGGAAGTTGGATCCTGAAGAATAATTCCTTTGTGGTCATTCCCATGGCCACAGCCGATTCTATAATCATTGGATCAATTTCTTTAATTCCGGTAATGAAAGTCCGGAGTAATACATACTCACTGTATAAGACGAGAACAATAATAGCGGATGTGGCACCTAAACCGGTTAGCGGAATAAGTAAGGCAAACATAGCGAAGCTAGGGACTGAATAAAGAGCCGAAAAGAAATAAACTAAGCGACCTAGCCAACGGTCTTTTTGAACGAAAAAGAAGATAATAAGTAGGGCTATGATAAAAGCAATCGCAAGCGCAATGAAAACCAATTGTATATGTTCAAAAAAAGCGGCAATCATTTTTTGAGATGAACTATTCCAATAATCAATCATCGCAACTCACTCCATAAACTTTCTTCTTCATATTTTGTTTCTAGCAAATTTCGTACAAAAGGTGACCCTGGATTCTTCACAATATTTTTGGGCGTATCGTATTGGAGAATCTCACCTTGGTCCATAATGACGACCTTGTCTCCTAAAAGAAAAGCTTCATTAATATCATGCGTAACAAAAAGAAAAGTTTTTTCTTCTAAATCTTGGTGAATTTTCTTGATTTGCGTCTGTAAATCTTTTCGAGTAATCGCATCTACCGCTCCAAAAGGTTCATCTAAAAGCATAATTTTTGGATTAGCTGCTAAGGCTCGTGCGACTCCAATTCGTTGTTGCTGGCCTCCTGAAAGTTGTTTAGGAAAGCGATATGCGTAATCGTCATAAGGTAAATTCACCAATTCCATCAACTCGACTACCCGCGCTTTGATTCTTTCCTCTTCCCAGCCTTTTAATTCAGGTACAGTCGCTATATTCTTCTCAACTGTCACATGCGGGAAAAGACCAATTTGTTGTACGACATAGCCGATATTTTTCCGCAATTCAATAATATTCATATCTGTAATCTTCTCATTATTGATTTCAATCGACCCGTTATCAGGCTCAACTAAACGGTTTACCATTTTAAGAAGAGTGGTTTTGCCTGATCCTGAGGTGCCAAGCATTGTCACGAATTGACCGGCTTCAATATCTAATGAAATATTGTTAATGACTGTTTTTGAACCATAATTTTTTGAAATGTTTTTGAATCGTATCACTTGGTTAGCCATAATTTTTCGTCACCCTTTCAATCATCCAATCGAACAGAAACATACTTAATAGGGACAAAATTGTTACTGTTCCTCCCCCAATCACCAACAAGTCCATTCGATACAAGCCGAGTCCAGTAAAAATAAGGGTTCCTAAACCCCCGGCCCCAATATAGGTCGCTAATGTTGCACTCGCAATAATTTCGACAAGGGCTAATTTAACACCGTTTAAAATAAAGGGTAAGGCTAGTGGATACTCAATTCGAGTAAGCAACTCTTTATTGTTCATCCCCATACTTAAACCTACTTCTTTCATCACTTCGGGAATCTCATTAAACCCAAGGATTGTATTTATAATTATTGATGGAACCGCTAAAAAGATAAGTGCAATCAGGGCTGGTGCTTCACCCGTTCCGATAATGGGAATCAAAACGAACAAAATAGCTAAACTTGGGATAATGCGTAAAAATTGGGAAGTTGATGTGAAAATCTCGGCTAGTTTTTTATTTTTATAACTGAT
>DAIOTF010000020.1:0-14603 GCA_036752165.1 Atopostipes sp. | reverse complement strand
AAAATTGGGAAGTTGATGTGAAAATCTCGGCTAGTTTTTTATTTTTATAACTGATGTAGCCTAACGGGATGCCGATTATCAATGCGATGATTAATGCAATAATACTTAAGCTTAAATGCTCCCAGACGTATTGAAGATACTGTTCACTATTTGATGAGAAATAGTTTACCATTTGTTGGAACAATTTATTCCCTCCTCGTTCAGAATATGCCCCATTTAGTATATAATGAATCACTCTAAAATTGCAGAGATTACTCTTTTAGTTGCTTTAGCTTTTATTATTTCTTTATACTTTATATACTAGGATAAAGGAAAGAGGCGGACAAATGAAAAAATGGCTATTTCGATTGATAACAATTTTATTTGGAATGATTTTAGTGGCATGTGGAAGTAATGACGAGACGATTCAAGTCGGTTCAAAAGATTTTACGGAGAGTTTACTTGTAAGTGAAATTTACGCTTTAGCGCTAGAAGATAATGGATATGAAGTCGAAAGAATTCAAAGTATTGCAAGCTCAGTTATTCCACAATCTTTAGAATCTGGGGAAATTGATTTGTATCCAGAATATACAGGAACATCCTTAATGACCATTTTCAATTTACCTTTACAAACGGACCCCGATGCTGTTGCTGAAACGATTCGCGAAGAATATGAAGCCATTGGGTTAACTACTCTTGATTATGCGCCGGCAAATAATGCGCAAGGGATTGCAATTCGAACAGATGCAGCGGAAGAATTAGGTATTGCAACGATTTCGGATTTTCAAGCAAATGCTGGAGAAATTCGCTTTGCTTCACAAGGTGAATTCGACTTAAGAGAAGATGGTTTAGTGGGTCTTGCAGAAGTGTATGGTGAGTTTAACTTTGCCGATTCTACCGTTTATGATAACAGTCTAAAATATCAAATTTTACGCAGTGATGAAGCGGATGCGACACCTGCTTACACAACAGACGGCCAATTGGTCAATACGGATGAGTTCCTAGTACTAGAAGATGATAAAAACTTCTGGCCACCGTATAACTTAGTTCCGGTGATTAATCAGGAAGTATTAGAGGCCAATCCTGATATTGCGGATATTCTAAATGCAATCAATGCGGACTTAACAACGGAACAAGTCATTGAATTGAATGCCGCAGTAGATATCGATGGACGTGAATACGAAGAGGTAGCTGCAGAATATTACGAATCGTTAAATTAAATGGTTTCCCTGTCTTCATGCGAATGGAGATGAGGATTTTAATTGGTTATTTCGATACAAAAATGCATTATCTGATTTCAAAACCAATAAAGCTAATAATAGGGTTTATCATTCGATTTCAAAACTCAAATAGCCAAAAAATGATTTATCATTGGATTTCGTAATCAGTAACCGGCTTTTTTGTTGCATCATTCATTTTCGAAACCAGTAGACAGATTAAAAGAAAAAACGACCTACTACCCAAAGGATAGTAAGTCGTTTTAATCGAATAATTATTATTCTTCGTCTTCTTCGTTTGTGAAGCCGAACTTTTTGTTGAATCGATCGATTCGTCCATCTGCTTGAGCAAATTTTTGTTTGCCTGTGTAGAACGGATGTGAATCTGATGAAATCTCAACACGAATTAATGGGTATGTGTTTCCGTCTTCCCACTCAACTGTTTCGTCTGAAGATTGAGTTGAACCTGATAAAAACTCATAACCTGTTGTTGTATCTCTAAATACTACTTTGTTATATTCTGGATGAATTCCACTTTTCATTCTTTTCACTCCTCATGCCATAGAACTTTGTGTTCCATAGTTTATTCTGTTCAATTAAACTGTCTTTAATTTTCTTGCAACACTCAATATAATAGCATGTTTCTTTTCATATTGCAATCTTTTTCTGAAAATTCCTACTGCAATCGGCTTAACACTTGTTTAATAAATTCTTCATTTGTACTTGTTTTGCCAAGAGTGTTCACGAATTTTTCTGTAAATTCGAGAGAGTCATTTGGAATACTTCTTCTTAAACGATACGCAGCTTCAAACTCGTCTTTAGTATGCAATAAATCATCTTTACGTGTACTTGATTTTATAATATCAATCGCTGGGAAGACTCGACGGTTGGCTAACGCACGAGATAAGTGGATTTCCATATTCCCTGTCCCCTTAAACTCTTCATAAATAACGTCATCCATTCGACTTCCAGTTTCAACTAAAGCTGTCGCAATAATTGTAAGGCTTCCGCCTTCTTCAACATTTCGAGCTGAACCAAAGAAACGCTTAGGTGGATATAAAGCCGCTGGGTCAATTCCCCCACTCAGTGTACGTCCACTTGGTTGTTCAACAAGGTTGTACGCACGGGATAAGCGTGTAATACTATCCATTAAAATGACGACATCGCGTTTATCTTCGACTAAACGACGTGCCCGCTCCAATACAAGCTCTGTCACCTGAACGTGGCTGTAAGCTGTTTGGTCAAAAGTTGAATGAACCACTTCGCCTTTAATACTTCTTTCAATATCGGTTACTTCTTCCGGACGCTCATCGATAAGTAGCATAATAAGCTCGACCTCTGGATGATTGGTTGTGATACTATTGGCGATTTCTTTAAGTAATGTCGTTTTACCTGCTTTAGGTGGGGCAACAATTAACCCACGTTGGCCAAAACCAATTGGCGCAAGTAAATCCAACATACGTGTAGATGCACCATCTTTAGTTGTTTCTAACTTTATTTTTCGATCAGGGTATAAAGCAGTTAAAGCTGGAAAATATGGACGTTCTCTTGCTTCCTCAGGATCTTTTCCATTGACTAGCTTTACATTCATTAGACCAAAATGGCGCTCATTTTTCTTCGCAGGTCTAGCTGTTCCTGAGACTTCATCCCCTTCCCGTAAACCAAAACGGGTCATTTGCGAAGCAGAAATATACACATCTTCTTCACTCTGAGAATAATTTATTGGGCGCAAGAAACCGAAGTCTTGATTAGGGACTTTTTCTAAAATCCCACTAACTTGAAAGTACCCTTGTTTTTCTTCTTGTGCGCGAATAACTGCGAAGGAAAGTTCTTTTTTATTCATCTGACTGTAACGTGGTACGTCCAACGTTTTTGCCATTTCATAAATCTCTTTTAGCGTTTTTTCTTGTAATTGGTCATACGTTATAAATTTATCTTTTTCCACATTTTCCCTCTTATTCTTAATTTCTTTATTTTGATGACTCTTCCATCTTAATATCCGCACCAATGGCCACTAACTTGTCTACAATATTAGAATAACCACGTAAAATATTTTCGACGCCTGTAACTGTTGTAGTTCCTTCAGCCATTAATCCTGCTGTTACTAGACATGCTCCGGCGCGTAAATCACTAGCTTCTACCTCAGCACCAGATAATTGATTGCCTCCTCGGATTAAAATAATGTTACTTTCAACCGAAATATCTGCACCCATACGATTCAACTCAGCCACGTGTCCAATTCTTTTCGGATAAATCGTGTCTGTAATTGTAGACTCGCCATCCGCTAATAAAAGTAGTGGTGTAACAGGTTGTTGTAAATCCGTCGCAAATCCTGGATAAGGTTGTGTTGTGATTGTGATTGGTTTAAGTGACTGACCGTTATTTCTTACACGAACACTATCTTCATCGATTTCTAAATCAATACCCATTTCATGCATTTTCGCCACTAACCCATCGATATGTTCAATGATCACATTTTCTACAAGAACATCTTCACCGACTGCCGCTGCAATGGATAAATAAGTTCCTGCTTCGATTCGATCTGGAATCACGGTGTGAGTCACGCCATGTAATTCTTCCACACCTTTAATTCTAAGTGTATCAGTACCAGCTCCACGAATTTCAGCACCCATTTTATTTAATAAAGTTGCCACATCAATAATTTCTGGCTCTCTAGCCGCATTTTCGATGATGGTTATACCCTTTGCTCTTGTTGCTGCAAGCATGACGTTAATAGTTGCTCCAATCGAAACTACGTCAAAATAGATTGTTGAGGCATGTAATGTGTCATCAGTCTTTTTAAAGTGCATAGCGCCCATCTGATTGTCAACTTCTGCACCGAGTGCTCGGAAACCTTTTAAGTGCTGGTCTATCGGGCGTGGACCTAAATCACAACCCCCTGGCAAACCAACGACTCCTTCGCCAAATTTAGCAAGCAAGGCACCCATGAAATAATAGGAAGCACGTAATGAATTGATTTTTCCACTTGGCATCGGAATAGATACCATTTCTGTCGGATCAATGACTAGAGTCGAACCATTAAAATCAGCATGTACATTCATTTCTTCTAAAATTTCAATCAATGAATGAACATCTTGAATATCTGGAACACCTTCTAAAGTTACTGGTGAATTGGCTAAAATTGCTGCTGGAATAAGCGCAACCGTACTGTTCTTTGCACCTGAAACAGAAACACTCCCTTTGAGTTTTTTTCCGCCGTTTATGATTAATTTTTTCATTATGAATTATCGTCCTTTAAGTTATTATGATTTTTAAATTCTTGTGAGTTTTTAAGCGTGAAGTGTAATAAAAGTGTGAGCATAGTGTTCTATGCGGCGTGCTTATATGTGAAGTAAAAATAGCACGTCTCTAGTATATGATAAAACCAAGAAAACTTCTACTGATTTTACAAGGAAAACGCATGAATTCAGTCTTTAGACTTAAATAATAATGGATAATCTAGTTAAAAAGACTTAAAATACTTTAAACGTTCGTTTTAAACACTAATAAGTGTTTAGTTGGCCTTCTCTTTACATGCATTTAAGAAAATGAAAAGATGCTACCGCTGAAAATCGCTCTTCAGCAATAGCACCTTCATTCACAGTCTTATCTATTTTTATTTAATATTTCTTTTCGTAATCTTCTAACTCGTCGGTAGTTAGCTCGTGGTCATTAATCATTGGACGTTCCCCTAAAGACTCCACTTTATGTTCTTCATCCGGATTTCTTACTCCGTCTGGGCCAATGGTATTAGGTTCAGTCGTTGCTCTATTTTCGCTATATTTATCGAATAAAACAATCACTTTTCCTCGCTCGATATCTTCTTTATGGGCTTCAAGTGAATGGATATCTTCATAATCTGGTCCACTCATTGTGAAGGCATCTTTAATTTTATCCCATAGAGTCTCATCTTCTTCTGCTTGATCCAACTCTTCATCTACTGACGTAATATTTTCTTGATAGTTCGCATCGACGCGATTTCGTGTTTCTTCATTTGCTACTACTTGGATGTCTTTTCGAGCATACCCTTCCATTCTTAAGCGATCAACCGCACGTAAAGCCTCATCAATCGTATCATAAACGCCATCAACTTTTTTACTCATCTTTTCTTCCTCCTCTTCGAGTCGTCTAATTTCTACTAAAAGTATAATATAGATTTGATGAAGAGAAAAGAAGAACGAATTTTACCTAACCTCTTGATTCGAAACACGAATTTCTTATTCGCATTGCAGTTTGGAATTTTCGCGCTGCGAAATCGTAATTCGTATTGCTGAAAAATAATCGTGCGCTACGAAATTGAGTTTCGCACTGCGAACCCCTGATTCTAGAGCTTAACTCAGGGAAAGCAAAAAACAGGCCTGATATTTTTCAATACCAAACCTGTTTTTAAAACAATTATCTTTATTAAGCTTTTTGTGATGAGCCGAGTGTACGCATTGAACGTTTTGTTGCTTCGGTAATGTCTTCTTTACCTGGTCCAATGATTTTACGTGGGTCATATACTTTTTCGTCGTTTGCAATGACTTCGCGCGTACGTTTTGCCCATACTTGTTGCAATTCAGTGTTGATGTTCATTTTTGAATGACCATACTCAATTGCTTTTTTGATTTGATGTTCTGGAATTCCTGAACCACCATGTAATACTAGAGGTGTTTTAGTTAATTCAGAAATTTCTTTCATTTCATCAAAACCTAATACGGGTTCACCAGCATACGTTCCATGTACTGAACCTAAAGCAGCAGCTAAAGCATCAATACCTGCTTCATCTACCATACGTTTACATTCTTGTGCATCTGCGTAGATTACGTTTCCGATAACACCGTCTTCTTCTCCACCAACAGTTCCAACTTCTGCTTCTACTGAAACACCATTTGCGTGAGCATATTCTACAACTTTTTTCGTGTTTTCAATATTCTCATCAATTGGAAGTGCAGAGTTATCAATCATAACTGAAGAAAAACCTGCGTCAATTGCATTTTTAACAGATTCAAAAGATGAACCGTGGTCTAAATGTAAGGCAACTGGAACGGTAATATCCATTGTTTCTAACAACGCATTTACCATTGCTACAACAACAGGAGCTCCACCCATATATTTTGTTGCACCTTCAGAAGCACCTAAAATAACCGGTGAGTTCTCTTCTTGTGCAGCCTGTAAAATAGCTTGTGTCCATTCAAGGTTGTTGATATTGAATTGACCTACTGCATATTTTTCCTCTAATGCTTTGTTTAACATGTCCGTCATATTTACTAAACGACTCATAAAAAGCCTCCTATAAAATTAGTTGATTGTATACCGTTTTTATTATAACAAAGATTTCAGAAAAATTGAAACATTATGATGAAATTCACATTAACTTATTACAATTTTAATCTTGCTCAATAATTTTCCCGATAAACGCATCAAATAATGGGTGTGGACGATTTGGTCTTGATAAAAATTCCGGATGGTATTGAACACCTACAAAAAATGGATGGTCTGGTAATTCAAGTGACTCAACTAAGCGCCCATCAGGCGATAAACCAGATAAAACTAAGCCATTTTCTTCTAATTGTTCAAAGTACTCTTCATTTACTTCATAACGGTTTCGATGACGTTCTTGAATGGATTCTTTATTTCCGTAAATTTCTGCGATACGTGTGCCTGCTTTTAATTCACTTTCATAAAGTCCTAATCGTAAAGTTCCTCCAAAACCAGTGACTTCTCTTCGATCTGGATGTAAATCAATAATTTTATGGGTTAAGTCTTCATGATGCTCTGTCGAACCCGCATGCTCTAAACCAATAACATTTTGTGCATATTCAACAGCCGTCAGCTGCATACCTAACTGAATACCTATAAATGGTACATTATTTTCACGCGCATACTGAATCGCATCAATTTTCCCTTGGATTCCACGTGTTCCGAATCCTCCTGGTACGACTATACCTGCGACAGAACCAATTTCTTCTTCGATATTTTCAGCTGTTAATAATTCAGAATCAACCCATTTAATCTCAACATCTGTGTCATACGAGAATCCTGCATGTTTAAGTGCTTCGTGTAAAGATAAGTAAGCATCTGGTAGTTCTACATATTTTCCAACGACTGCGACTTCCACTTTATTTTTCAAGTTGAGTACACGTTCTACTAATGCTTCCCATTCAGACATATCAGGTTGAGGGGCTTCGATTTTTAATTTTCTCAATACAATATCATCTAATTTTTGGCGTTTTAACGCTAAAGGAATAGAATACAATGTTTCTTCATCCACGGATTGAATAACAGAGTCCACATCCACGTCTGTAAATGCAGCGATTTTATGACGCGTTTCTTCATCAAGCGGTTCTTCTGTACGAGTCACTAAAATATTTGGTTGAATACCTAAACCACGTAACTCTTTTACACTATGTTGTGTTGGTTTTGTTTTCATTTCAGAGGCTGCCCTTAAATACGGAACGAGCGTAGCATGGATATATAAGACATTTTCATAACCAACTTCTGTTCGCATTTGTCGGAGTGCTTCTAAGAACGGAAGAGATTCAATATCACCAACTGTTCCACCAACTTCTGTGATGATAATATCTGAGTGAGTAGTTTCAGCGGCACGCATAATTTTATCTTTAATGGTATCTGTAATGTGTGGAATAACTTGAACTGTAGCACCAAGATAGTCTCCGCGTCTTTCTTTATTAATGACTTCAGAATAAACCATACCTGTCGTAACATCCGAATATTGATTTAAATTAATATCAATAAATCGTTCATAATGGCCTAAATCTAAGTCTGCTTCTGTCCCGTCATCTGTAACATAGACCTCACCATGTTGATATGGACTCATAGTTCCTGGGTCCACGTTAATATATGGATCAAATTTCTGCATCGTTACATTTAGACCTCTATTTTTTAATAAGCGTCCAAGTGAAGCCGCAACAATTCCTTTACCAATTGATGAAACAACCCCACCCGTGACAAAGATATACTTCGTCATGTAAAAGCCTCCTTATATTTTTCAAAATTCGATTAGGTTTAATAAAAAATAAGAAGCTCTCTATCCCATAAGTTTTTAATAGAATAGAGAGCTGTTTTTTCATTTTTATGACCGAAAATCAATTCATCTGATTTTCAAGTGCCCAGTTAATATGTTACCGGTATTCTATGAAATGTCAAGAAATTCTTAGGTGGTTTTCCTAGAAATCTTCGTCATCCAAATCTTCATCCATCCTGTCTTCATCATCAACAATTGCAAGCCCATCTAGCTCTGCATCGTCTAGGCCATCACTTTCTAAATCATCGACGTCATCTTGATAATCATCCAAGTTTTCGACTGTTCCATCGCCATCAATATCTACAAAAGTATCATCTGATGGTTCAGCTATTTCTTCTTCGTCATCATCCAACTCATCTTCAAACTCTTTTTCAAGCGTAGCATCATCGTAATCATCGAAGCCATCTGGACTGATTGACGGAATGATATCTGCTTCATCGTTTTCATGTGTTAATACTTCGTTAATTGAATCTACTGGGTACCAGTTACGTAAACCCCATGTATTTTCCCCTAAAGAAATAAACTCCCCATCAACGTTCATATCTGTGTAAAATTGAACGACACGATTATTCATTTCAGTTTCTTCTAAACCAGAAAAATTAGCAACTTCTTGAACAATCTCATTAAAGTCCATGACTTCGCCTTTTTCTTCAAGCACTGCTTTTGCGATACGAATCATCGAGACTTCTTCTTTTCGCTCGCCTTCAAATTGTCTTAATTTCAATGTATTCACCCTTTAATTCATTGTCATACCAAGTCAACATTAACTTAAATAGTTTAACCTATTAGGTTGTGAAAATCAACCGTATTTTATAACTTCCTAGTGGTGCATCCGCCATATGAATACCATAATCTACTTCAACCTCACCGGCAAATGGTTGTTCGGTCGTACTAATGCTCAGTCGTTCTGTTCGAACCATCAGCTGCAATACCCCTTGAGGTGTAGGATAAGTTGTTAGTGTGTCTTCATTATTATCAAAGACAAGCCGCGTTTTATTTTCTCCGTGTCGAGTTAAAGTGACAATGCCATCTTCGCCAATTTTAATCATGGTGGCTACTTCCTCATTGTCTTTAGATTCCGTGTAACGTATATAATAATGCCCATTTAAATGAACAATTCGACCCATTTCATCAAACGAATGTTTAAATACTTCTCCTTCTTGAACAATCGTCGTTTCAAGAATAACTCTTGCCGGTAATCCATTGGATAATCTATCCGTCATTTTATCGAGTCCTTTCCTTCTTTTACTTCCTTTCCTATTTTAGCACAAATTATAGAAAGGCGACGGAGTTAAATATTTGTTTCATAGGATTCTCTTTATAATTTTGTTACAATAAGCTGGATAGAATGGAAGAGGAGACTCGAGATGACAAGATTAGATGAACAAGTAAATTTTAATGATGGAACTTTTTCTGTTTATGATTCAAAAACAATGCCCTACAAAGAACACCAACATATGGCGCATTTTGCATTAACCGATGCTTTAATCGCCCACGCTGGCGAAAGTAAGCAACCTCTTCTTCATTTTTGGCAAACTTCACCCCTTGCAATATTAGGGATGATGGATACTAAGATTGCTTATTTTAAAAAAGGACTCGATGTTATAACCCAATACAACCATGATGTGATCATTCGAAACTCAGGTGGTTTGGCGGTTGTAAGTGATCCTGGTGTTTTAAATGCCTCATTGATTTACCCAACAGGTGAAGAGCGGATGTCGATTGACCAAGGCTATCAATTTATGTTGGATTTCATTCAAACTACTTTTTCGGACTTTCCACAAACCATTGAAGCCTATGAGATTACGAATTCGTATTGTTTTGGGGATTACGATTTAAGTATCAATGGACAAAAAATTGCGGGGATTTCTCAAAGACGTATTAAAGATGGTGTGGCGATCATGATTTATATTAGTGTGAACGGTGATCAAAACCAGAGAGCCCGGATGCTTCGCAAATTTTACAAAAGAGGAACAGATGGTTCTGAGCCAGCAGGTCGTTATCCAGATATTATACCTGAAGTAATGACAACTCTTGAAGAAGCCTATCAAACAACTTTTAGTATACAAGATGTGAAAGAGCGTATGCTCCAACACTTTAAATGGCAAGACGGCGAGTATACGGAGACTATTGATGCTTATTTTGAAGAAGGGCTTGAAAAGATGACCCGTCGGAATGTGCGAGTATTTGGGGAAGATTTTATAACGGATTAATTTGTAGGAGGGATTAGATGAAACCTGTTCAATTTGAACTAGAGGATCGTTTAGAGACGGAAGTGGTTTTCAAAGACCCGGTGCATGATTATGTGCACGTTCGTCACCAAATTATTTTAGATTTAATTGATTCAAAAGAAATGCAACGATTACGCAGAATTAAACAGCTTGGCACGACTCAATATACTTTTCATGGGGCGGAGCATTCTCGTTTCTCACATTCTCTAGGCGTATATGAATTGGCACGAAAGATTTGTGACCGTTTTGTTCGAAATTATCCAAAAGAATGGGATGATTCGGAGCGTTTAGTTACTTTATGTGCAGCTCTGCTTCACGATATTGGTCATGGTCCTTTTTCACATACATTTGAAAAAATATTTAACACAGACCATGAGAAATTTACAACAGCTATTATTCTAGATGAACATTCCGAAGTGAATCAAATTTTAAAAAGAGTTTCACCTGATTTTCCAACACAAGTAGCTAGTGTTATTACAAAAGATTATCCGAACCCACAAGTGGTACAATTAATTTCAAGTCAGATTGATGCAGATCGGATGGATTATTTGCAACGGGATGCTTACTACACAGGTGTTACCTATGGAAAGTTTGACTTGTCTCGTATTTTACGTGTCATTCGACCTTATAAAGACGGCATCGCTTTTCAAGAACAAGGGATGCATGCAGTAGAAGATTATATTGTTCGAAGATACCAAATGTATATGCAAGTCTATTTCCATCCCGTTTCTCGTGGAATGGAAGTCACCTTAGACCGATTACTTACCCGTGCTCGTGTGCTTCATCAAAACGGACAATTAAATCCACGTATCTCACAATTAGAGCCTTTTTTTGAAGAAGAGGCTTTGATTGATGATTATATGAAATTGGACGATAATGTGATTTTATATGCGGTGACTGCTTGGACAGATAGTTCGGATGAGTATTTAAATGCGTTAGCTAATATGTTTTTACACCGAAAACCTTTAAAATCGGTTGAGTTTAACCGCGAGACTGACCTGGCAACAGTTGAGTACTTGAAAGATTTAGTAAATCAATTATTCTACGATAGCGAATATTTCACGATGGTGAATCGCAGTTCGGATGTGTCTTATGATTACACGTTGAAAGAAAAAGCGCCCATCACCTTGATTTATTCTGACGGTGAAACGATTGATTTAAGTGAAGCTAGTCCAATTGTTGGAACGTTAAGTGATCACTTGCACGGCAACGATCGTCTGTATGTGCCTCGAGAGTTGTTGCGACGAACGCTACCCGCACAAAGTGATTTACCGATTTTTGAAGAAATTTACCATAAATTCCGAAAAAACATTAAGAACGGTAAAATTATTTCACTTCCTGAAAAGTAAAAAGAGCGAACAGCTAGGAAATTACCTTCCTAACTGTTCGCTTTTTTTCTAGTTATTTTCTGCCCACACTGTACTGTTCGAAAATTTGTTGCATTTGTTTATTTTTCACCATTAAATAAATTAACCCAAAACGAATCGGGGCCATAATTAAATTTTGTGGAATTCTGGTGGCTAATAAGACAACTATAGGCGTTTTATAAAGTAAGTTGACCCATAGTGTATTTAAAATCAAGTTTGAAAATAGAGTGTTTATTACGACGGCTCCTAACACATGTTTCCATGTAATGTTTTTACGATGGAGAAAGAAACCATAAATAAAACTTCCTACAAAGGCTGTCAACGTGAAGCCAATAAAAAATTGTCCTTGCACACCGAACAGAAAAGATTTTAGTAAATCTTCTGCTGCCCCTGCTAAGCCAGCGATTAGTGGCCCATATAATATGCCAATGATCGCATTGATAATAAAACCAAAGGACAAACGGTTACTTGGTCCTAACGGAATTTCAATCCGCGATAGCGCTAAGCTTAACGCAATCAATACCCCTAACACAGCAATTTGTTGAGTGGAAAAACTAAATTTTTCTCTTTGTTTAATCATTTTGAACTCTCCTAATATTGTATTAAGAGTTCATCCGTAAAACTATACTACATAAGCGGATGCGAAATATAGTCGCAAGAAACTTTTCGTCTAGCAGCAACATCCCATCCACTAGCACTTTACGCTATATTCCTACTCTTCAGTATTCTATTCTGTCATATCTTGATTCGTTAAGCAACTTCTCTTAGCCAATAATTCCCTGTTCCGTAATTAAATAACTAACTGGAATATCAAAAGGCTCAATAGAAAAAGTATCGGTTAATTGATTCGTATGCACGAGTGAAGCTGTCGGGTGAACAAAATCAGCTAAATAGCGATCGTAATACCCTCCGCCAAATCCAATTCGGTACCCTTCATTTGTAAACACTAAACCAGGAACAATCATTAATTCTATATCCTCTTTTTTTACGCAATTTGTTTCTCTAGCATTCGGTTCTTCAAGTTGAAAAGGGCCTTTCACCGTCTGAGACCAATCGGGTATTTCATAGAAAAACATTTCTTTCGTATCGGGAATGGTTTTTGGAATGGCCACTTTTTTCCCATCTTCCCAAGCCTGTTCTACAATTTTTCGCGTATCCCATTCGTTGCGAACGGATAAATAAACCGCTATTGTTTTTGCATTTTCCCACAAGCCCGATTGAAATAGATGTTGTTGTAATTGATTAGAAATCTTACTGTGCTCTTCCTCACTTAATTGAGCAAAAGATGCGAGCATCTCTTCTCGTAGTTGCTTTTTACTTTCTGTCATTCGTACCCCTCACTTCATTTGTTGCCATTTGGCAGCATCCGCTACTTGTCGAGCAAGTGCGGCAGTCGTAACCGATCCTACTCCGCCAGGAACTGGTGTAATTTTTGAAGCAAGTGGTTCAACTTCATCGTACACAACATCTCCATAAGCTTTTCCTTCTTCAAAATTAAAGCCTACATCGATTACAATTGCACCAGGCTTAACATGTTCTTCCGTAATTAAGCCAATTTTTCCAGCAGCAGCGATTAAGATATCCGCATTTTTTGTGTGTTTAATTAAATTCTGTGTGCGAGTATGACAAGTGGTTACTGTAGCGCCTCTAGTCATTAAAATAACGGATAAAGGCTTACCTACAGTATTACTTCTTCCAACTACCGTTATTTCTTGGTATTCCACAGGTAAGTCATAAAAGCGAATGATTTCTAAAACTGCTTTTACAGTACTCGGCAATAACGTATTTTTTTCACCTAGCATGATACGACCTAAATTTGTACCTGACATGCCATCAATGTCTTTTTCAGGGTTAATTTTGTCTGCTACTACCTTTAAGTCAATATTCTTAGGCAAAGGTTGCATAATCAGTATCCCGTTTATTTCATTATCTTTATTTAATTTCTCTAACTCTTGAAGAAACTCTTCTTGGCTAATCCCCTCTGGAAAAGTGACATGCTTTGTTTGAATACCTAACTTATCCATAAACCGGGTGGCTGACTTTTCATATTGAATCGAAGAAGGGTTTTCATCTGCACGCATAATTGCTAAAGTTGGCGTTATATTTATATGCTCAAGTTCAGAAATTGTAGCTCTAGTTTCTTCGTTTAGTTGTTTGGCGACTGCACGCCCATCAAGTATTTTTGTCATCTCTTTCCCTCTTTAATCAATATTTTCTGTGACATCTTCTGTTTCTTTTTGTAATTTATGGCAACGATCAATCCTTTGGGCATAAACTTCTTTCAATTCTTTTGTTAAGGCAGCTTTCATTTCTTTATCATGAATTGCTCGGATATTTGTTTCACAGTTTACCTTTTGGCTTTTAATCGTTGCTTCAGTTAGTAGCAACCCAACAGCCACATCATCCAAAATACTGCCTCGAACTTTCAAAATAAGAAGTTCTTCAAACAAATCCATTGCATCATCCATTTTTTTCATAATATCTAATGGCGGTTGGGCAGCATCCGCAAACCCTTGGTCTAGTTGTCGCCTTCTGAAATCTCGTTCTTCCTCGGTGTCTTGCGGGAGTTTGAATAGCTCCATGACAGGATTGAAGATATCGGCATCTACTTCAGCCAGATTCAATAACTCATCCGAAAGTTTCTTTGACCGCACGATTCCAGCTTCAAGTTCTTTCGTGTATTTTGCATATTTTTTCTTGCCTTGTTGTAGTTCATAAACATATTGAGCCAGGCGACTTGCAATAGCTCCCACCACACCAGCTGCACTGCCACCGCCATATT
>DAIOTF010000019.1:8590-22363 GCA_036752165.1 Atopostipes sp. | reverse complement strand
CGTGTTCCAAATTTGACCTATAAGTGGTTATTTGAACTTTATGATGCAGGAAAATTACGAGTAGTAGGCGGTTTAAAGGACATTACATTAACTGATGAGGGTCATTTTATTGTTGATGCTAATGAAAAAGAAGAACAAGATTTTTTAATTAATGCGACCGGTTTTAATATGACTATTGAAACAGTTGCCGAGCGTTCAAAACTCATAAAGAATTTATTCGATAAAGAAATTATCCTGCCGCATCGGAATGGAAATTTCATTTTAGTTGATTGGCCAGAGACTCGCGTGATGAACCAACGGTACGGTTTAATGGAAAATTTATTTTTCCTTGGACTACTGATCGGCGGAACACAACATGAAAACAACGATGCTAGTTTGACAATTGAACAAGGAACTTATTCAGCCACTGTTTTTATGGACAGTTTTGATTCTTAACTTCATAGATATTATATGCGGTGTAAGGATCGATTCTTACACCGCTTTTTTGTAATCTAACGGTTGTTTACTCTCATCAAATAAGCCTCTTCATTTCGGTTTTGAAGAATTCTTGTTATATTGTAAATAACTATATGGAGGTGATACGTTATGGTAAAGACAATTTATTTAACTGAAAATGAACCTTATCCGAACAGCTCTCTCCCTGTTTTATTTTACGAAGGTGGTTTAGGTGATGCACTGGAAGGAGACTACAGTGCGGATGATGTGCTGAAACTATTTGAGAACAATGGTTATACGCATGGATGGGTTAGCATTATCGAAGATAGGCACCATTTTCATTCACATGTGCATGAAGCTTTAGCTATTACGAAAGGTGAAGTAACCGTGCAACTTGGAGGACAAAACGGTGAGATTCAAATTTTTCGCAAAGGTGATGTTGTGTTGTTACCTGCTGGAGTTGCTCATAAGCGGTTAGACGGAACGGAAAATTTTGAAGTCGTCGGTGCTTATCCTTCGAATGGAGATATCTTAGATATGCAGTATGGGGATGCTAGCGATTATGAAAAGATTAAAGAAAATATCAAAAATGTTCCTCGGCCTTTAACTGATCCAGTCACTGGAAATCCAGGAGATATGGATGAATATTGGCCAGTGAGTGACTAAAAAATAGAGAGGCAGTACAAACTTTAAGTTTGCCTGCCTCCCTTTTGTTGTTTCATAGATGTAAATGGATCTTGTGTTCACGTAAGAAAGGTTTAATCAAGCCATAATATTTTTACAGACGGGTTAAACCGTTTAATCAAGCTATAATATTTTTATAGCCTGTTTAAAACACTATTGACCTAATTCTTTGCTTAACTCTATAATACGATCAACTGATTCATCTAAATATTGAATCGTATCCAGTAAAGCTTGATCCGTGTCTACATCGACATTCGCTACTTTTGTAGCCTCAAGCGGTGCTTCTTGTCCACCCAAATATAAGAAGTCCAACCAATTTTCCATACTTGACTCACCACTCTTAATCTTTAAGAAAGATTGTGTCGCAATCGTTAAACCAGCTGAATAAGTATATGGGTATAGACCCATATAGTAATGCGGTTGACGCATCCAAGTCAATTCTGCACCTGGCTCAAGTTCTACAGATTCTCCCCAGAATTGTTCCAATACTTCACGCTTTAATTCGGATAACTTATTCGCATCAAAACTCTTACCCGCATCGATTAAACGATAGACTTCCCGTTGATAAGCTGCTTCCAGTAAATGCGTCACAAAATTGTGGAAATACGTTTTTGAAATCATCATTGAAAGAACTGAACGCTCCGTACGTGCATCATCCGATTTCCCTTTTAAATAATCCGTTAATAATAATTCATGGAAAGTAGACGGTGCTTCAATAATGTAAAGTGAAGGTCTAGCGCCCGTGTTTGAATTATCTTTGTGCGACAAAACACCTTGTCCCGCATGACCTAACTCATGGAATAATGTGTAAACATCACTTAATAATCCGGAGTAAGACATCATAATGAATGGGCTCTTTTTATAAGTGGTTGAACAAAATGCGCCTGAACGTTTCCCTATATTTTGCGCAAAATCAATCCAGCCCTCATCATAAGCACTCAACATTAAATCCACATAGTCTTGGCCGAATGGTGCTAAAGCATGTTTAACAATTTCTTTTGACTCTTCAATGGAAACATCTTGTGTATATTCTGGATCCACATCAATTTTCAAATCTGCATATGTCATTTTATCGAGGCCATTAATTTCTTTTAAATGCGTAATGTATTTTTGCATAACTGGCGCAAATTTTTCCATAATTACATCAATTTGTCGGTCGTACATTTCACGAGTCACTTCTTGAGATTCAAGTAAATAATCAATTACAGAGTCATACCCACGCATAGTCGCAATGGTCTTCTCTTTTAATACTTGATTATAGTATGCACTTGCGATTGTATTCTTATATTGTCCGAGTACTTCGTTAAATTTATCATAAGAAGCACGACGAATTTTTGGATTCGTACTATACATATACACTTCTTCATACAAAACAAAGCTTAGAGGGAATTCTACTCCATCAACTTCAAATGTGCCATAGTCCGGATCATGCGACCGCGCACCTTCGTAAATGTCTTGGAATGAATCAAGAACTGGGTTTAATAAAGCTAATGCTTCCTCAACTTCTGGAGCTAAAGCAGCTTTTTTACTTTTCTTGGTTTTACGAACCCAGGGCTGAAATTGAGGCTCAAGTTCTGCTACTCTATCCAATTCAGCTTCTGAAAGTTTAAGTACTTCCGAAGTAAAGAAACTCATTTTTCCACTGACCTGTGAAAGCATTGTAGCTACAGTTCTCATTTTACCAACGGCTTCTCCATCTGTACTATCTGCTTGAACAGGCAACATGCGGTACTGGCCTAAGTAACTTCCTGTTGAAAGTAAATCTTCATACTTATGTAAAGCTTCAACTACTGTCTCAGCATCTTTTAAGTTTCCTTTGTATTCTTCAGAAAATGCTTCTACTTGCTTTGGATAATTATCAAAAGCTTCTTGAAATATGTCTTCTGTTTCAAAAATATTTGATAAATCCCATTTTAATTGATCACTAACTTCTGAGCGAGGTTTTAATTCTTCAACCATCTAATCTTCCTTTCAACTCTAATTTTAATTTAATCATAGACTAATAATAGCACACCCACAAATCCTGTGAAAGAAAATAAGCAGAAGGCTGAGTAAATGTCTCAACTTTCTACTTATTGTTAAATTATTATTGTTCAATTTCGACAGGTATAAATTCACCCGTTAAATAATCATTGACTAAAAGTTCATTTGTTTCAAGATTGTAACGATAAAGACCAACGGCTACAGTGGTGTCTGAATCAATGGATTCTCGAATATCAATCTCAATATAGTCATCTGTTTCAGAAAATAAGAAGATATAATCTTCTAAATTAATTCCAGTTTCTGCGAGTAATTGGTTAATCGCTTGTTGAGATTTTGGATCTAAAGCTGCCAATTCTTCAACGACTTTTTCTTCCACAGCCGTATCGTTTAACTCTTCAACTTCAGATACTTCCGCGGATTCTTGTGTAATCTCTTCCGCCTCATCTGCTTCTTCAACAGTACGTTCAGATGACTCCGCACTTTCTTCAAGAGCCAGTACTTCAGTCGTTTCAGTCTCTATGTTTTGACTTTCTTCTTGGATAACTGTTTCTTCTATTGATGCCTCTTTCATTGTTTCACTATCGCATCCGGCTAAAGCAAAAGCAGCTAGCACAGGTAAATAAAGTAAGCGAAACTTGAGTCGCATAATAAACCAACCTTCCGAGTTATATATTATATATATTTTACTATATTACAAAGTGATTACATTTTAACACTTTTATAACTCATTTAAAAGGTATAATTTACTTTTTTAAAAAACTTTATTGTTTTTATTTATCAGATCCAAGGTCATGATAAGCAGCGTAAACTTCCCTTTTAGGAATTCCTCTTTCAACAGCGACTGCTTTTATGGCTTGTTTGCTTGACATTTTTTCGTTAGTCATCTTATAGTCTACGTGCTCCAATATCGACCAATCTGTCCAAATATTCGTTTGTTCTACTTCCCGGTTCCCCTCAATAATTACAACAAACTCTCCGCGCATTTCATTTTCATCCGTCCATTGATAAAGTTCTTCAGCTGTCCCTCGAACGAATTCTTCATAGCGTTTAGTAACTTCTCTCGCTAAAACAACTTTCCTCTCTTCTCCAAATACCTTGACTAGAGTTTCCATTAATTGTTTGATACGAAAAGGCGATTCATAAAAGACTAAAGTTTCTTCTTTACCCTTTAAAGCTTCTAATTCCTTCGTCAAATCAGATTTTTTTCGACTTAAAAACCCAATAAAAGTAAAAGGTTGTGGAGAAATACCAGAGGCAATCAAAGCCGTCAACGCCGCATTAGCCCCAGGTAAAGGAATAACTGTTATTCCTCGTTCAATTGCTGCTTCAACTAATTCTACGCCCGGATCGCTAATCGAAGGCATACCTGCATCACTTACTTGTGCAATATTTTTTCCTTCAAGCATTTGCTTTAATAACTTATCCGTCTGCTCTTTGATATTATGTTCATGGTAACTTGTTTTTGGTGTATCTATTTCAAAATGATTCAATAATTTTTGTGTGACACGTGTATCTTCACAGGCAATTAAATCGACTTCTTTTAAAGTATTTATTGCTCGAAAAGTCATGTCTTCTAGATTTCCAATTGGTGTAGGAACTAAATACAAGATTCCGAATTCATTCGTTTGTTGATTACTCTGCTGTATTTTCATCTGTCTTCCCCTTTTTAATAACACATGGTTTCTTTCTGGATAAAGGAAAATGAAGTCCATTCTTTTGTAAATACCGTTCCTTTTCAGGGCGACTTAACCGCTTAAAGGCCGCTTCCGCCTTTGTAGCTTCACTTCGTGTCGCAAATGTTTCGGCATAAATCATCTTCAGAGGCCTACGCGAAACGGGACGTGTATATTTAGCCCCTATCCCTTCATTATGTTCTTTCTCTCGACGTTTCAAATCCGTTGTATAGCCTGCATAAAAAGAGCGGTCCTTACACCACAAAACATAAAAATAACTCACTTTACTTTTCACCATACAATATCTTCCTCACTTCTGGTCGATAAGCCCCACTTTTATCATGAACGTAAAGGGGTGGTAGCATTTGAAACCCAGCTTCTTTTCCTCTTTTAATTCCTTCCACTAAAACCATGTTCGCATTCATTTCATCGGTTGGGTGGATAAATCGGACTCTTTTAGGCGTTACTTCATACTTACGCATAGTATCCATTAATTCTAAAAAGCGGTCTGGACGATGCACTAAATAAGCCTTCCCATTTACTTTCAGTAACTTTGATATTTTTGCCATCAACTCATCTAATGTAAGATATATTTCATGGCGGGCAATTGCTAAGTGCTCATTTGGATTAACAGCGCCCCGTTCCGTCATTGGAAAATATGGTGGATTACATGTAATAATATCCACAGAATCATAATGGGCTTTAGAAATTTCTTTTAAATCTTTATGTATGACTTGAACTTGGTCTTCTAAATGATTGAGCTTAATACTTCTTTTGGCCATATCTACGAGTTCTTCTTGAATTTCCACTGCATAAATGGAACTTTTCGTTTTTTGCGAAAGCATTAAAGCTACCGCACCATTTCCAGCACACAAATCAAGAATCTTTAAATCGTCTCGTTTTCGAATATGGGCAAAATCTCCTAGCAATACAGCGTCCAGTGAAAAAGAAAAGACATCTGGACTTTGAATAATTTCTAAATCATATTGCATGAGCTGATCAATGCGTTCATTTTCTTTTAACATCCGTTTACTCCTCTATAGGCAAAAAAAGTAATAAATCCCTAAAACGGGACCTATTACTTTCGTTCGCCATAAATCACTTCTAAACAAAAAGCACAGGCTTCATCTTCCACTCGACGTTGTCCAAAAAGAACATTACAGACATGAAAGCCATCTTCATAAATGTTTTCTAGATTCAATCGCGACTTGGTTAAACCCGCTCGTTCTTCATCTGATAATTGCTCCGCTTCTCTTTCAAGTCGCTCACGTAGGTGCTCATTTTCCATGTGCAATTCCTGATTTTCTTCTAAAAGTTTTGCAACTTCTTTTTTCAGTGCTTTGATTGTTTGAAGAGTGGCGTCTGTTTGGGTCTCTATATCCATAATCGTATCGATTATTTCTTTCTTCTGCACACGTCCCACTCCTTGCTTATCTCTTTTTTATTCTTAATTGATACTCATCTTAGTGTAAGACGAGTAATTTTTAAGGCAATTTGTTCAAAAACTCCTTGTGCTTGTACATGACTTCGTAGCTTTTTCTTTCCATCTAATATGTCTTGCAAATGGCCCGCCAATTCATGTTGAATAGATACGGTGGCTAGATTTTGAAGTTCTCTCTCATATTTGGAGAAAGCTAGCACACGATTCTGTTCGAAACAGATGGCTATCATATCTCGGTAAATTAAGATGAGTAAATCGAGTATTCGAGATGAAATTTCACGATTTTCAGCAACTGCCATTACATGCGTTTGAACAAATGTAAAAGCCTCGGGATCTTTCTTATTTAAACGTAAAAACCACTGCCAGATTGTATCCACAAGTTGACTAAACTGCTCATTTTCATAAATTTCTAACGCCTCATCTGTATCCTGAGTTAGATAAGCAAGTAAGGTGGCTGAAGTTTGAGGGACTCCCTGCTCTACAATATGCTCAATGCGCCCTTCAATTTCCTGTACCGGAAAATGAATAATTTGGCTTCTTGAAACAATTGTCGGGAGCATTTGTTGAAGTGAAGTCGTTAGTAAAAAGATGGTAATTTCACCTTCTGGTTCTTCAATAAATTTTAATAAACTATTCGCCGCACCAGTCGTCATCTTATCCATGTCTTTTACAATTAGAATTTTACGGCGACTTTCCATACCACTTTTCGAAAATTCATCTTTAATCGCACGCACTTGATCCACTTTAATTGAAAGGCCATCAGGTTCAACTAAACTTACATCAGGATGTTCTTCTTGAACAATGCGGAGGCAATTATTACACTCCACACATGGGGTCAAATCTTCATTTCGATTTTGACAAAATAAACTTTGGGCCACCCAGACGGCTAGCTCTAGCTTTCCAGACCCAGCTACTCCTTCAAAAATGTAGGCATGTTGGAGTGTGTTTTGTTGGATGAGTTTTGTAAAAAGCTCACGAATTTCAGGTTGTTTAACGGTTGCTATTGCCATGCGATTCTTCCTAAACTAATTATATTTTTCTGAATTGGTCAACATCTAACACAAAAACGGTTGCTCCACCCACTTCAACATCTACTGGGTAATTTAAATTCATTTCAAAATTAAAGTCATAAGACGGTGGTGACATAATCGATTGCACTCTTGTCGAGCAAACATCTTCAATAATATCAATCACTGCTTCGACTTTATTGTCTTCAATTCCGACAATAAATGTACTGTTACCCGAACGCATAAATCCACCGGTTGAAGTTAATCGAGTTGAACGCACGCCGTTTTTTGTAAAAGCTTCATTTAAGCTTTTGCTATCTTCATCTTGAACGATTGCTAAGACTAATTTCATTCGAATCTCCTCCTATAAACTACTTTATTTCTTGAATTTTTTCTTGAACTACTTTCCATGCATCATTAAACACATCATCTGCATTTTGGCTTGCATCGATTAGTTGGATTCTTTCAGGATGCTTTTTTAATAGCACTTTATATGCGTTTCGAACGCGATTATGAAAACTAATCGCCTCAAGTTCTAAACGATCTTTTTCTCGGTTCGAGTTCTTAGAAGCGATACGGTTGAGTCCGACTTGAGCATCCACATCTAAATAAAGTGTAATATCAGGCGTTAAGTCTTCTGTCGCAAAACGATTCAATGTGGCAACTTCTTCTACGCCTATGCCACGCCCCGCGCCTTGATAAGCTATCGAACTATCTACAAATCGATCACACAAGACAACCTTTCCTTCAGCTAAGGAAGGTTTAATTTTTTCCATAATATGTTGTCTTCGGCTCGCAGCATATAACAATGCCTCCGTTCGATCGTCCATTGCTGTATTTTTGGGATCTAAAATGACCTCGCGAATTTTTTCAGCAATTTCACTCCCGCCCGGTTCTCTTGTTCGAACCAACGGAACCGTTAGTTCTTCTAGCAATTTTTTTTCTAATCGTTGAATAAGTGTAGATTTACCAGCTCCATCTGGTCCTTCAACAGTTATAAATAATCCTTGCACTCAACTCTCCCCTATCTACCTTGTTACATTCTTAATTATACGTTAGAAATGAAAAAAATTCCATTATTTGTCCACATTCCCTCTGAACTCTCTGTTGTTTCGCTTTACTTCAAAAGAAAAACATGGCAGAAGGAGCCTTTGTCCTACACCATGTTTTCCATGCTGATTCATTATTTTTTATGATTTTCCCACAGCTGAATGCGCTCTTCTAAGCCAACAACTCGGTGGACTTGGTGTAGCATCCAATGATAACCATCAGCATCCATAAAAGATGCATTCGAAACCCCATGATTGGGTAATTCGACTACTTCTTGCACCACTTCACATCCTGCTTGAATAGCTGCTTCAAATGTTCTTTTTATATCTGGGACAGTTACATTCAACCACATAGTCACAGGCTGCCCTTCTTTGGGGGCTATTAAATGATATTCTGGGTTTTCATCGAATAAATGAAAACGAGTACCATTCATTTCGAAAATAACCTCATTTTGACCTTTAGATAGATTCGTGACTTCAATACGTTGGATTTCAAAGATTTGTTCATACTGCTTAAGTGCAACTAGAGAATCGGACACTACAAAATCTATTTCCACTCCATTATTCATTTTACACCCTCTTTTTATATTCAAAAAGATTATATTTCAGTACGGCCTTCAACAGCTTTTAATAATGTAATTTCATCCGCATATTCAATATCGCTTCCTACAGATAAACCATGAGCTAATCGAGAAACCTTAATTTCTGCTGGTTTTATTAAACGGGATAAGTAAGTCGCCGTCGCTTCACCTTCAACGTTGGCATTCGTTGCGACAATAACTTCCTTAACTTCTTCATTTTGAAGACGTTTCAGTAAAGAAGAAATATTTATATCTTCCGGACCCGTCCCCTCAATCGGTGAGAGTACTCCATGCAATACATGGTAAAGCCCTCTATAATCTTGAACTTTTTCAAGTGCCGCCACATCTTTTGATTGTTCAACCACTAGAATCGTTGATTGGTCTCGGTTTTTATCTGAACAAATGGGACATGGATCAGAGTCTGTAATATTTCCACAAACCGAGCAGTAGGTAAGGTCTCGTTTCACACTAACTAGGTTTTTGGCAAAGTTGGTCACGTCTTCTTCTCTCATATTCACGGTGTAAAAAGCTAACCTCGAAGCAGTTTTTTCCCCGATTCCAGGAAGCTTCATATAACTTTCCATCAACCGTGTAATGGGTTCTGGATAATACATCTTATCATCCCTGCTTTCTTATCTTTCTATAAATCGCTTATTAGAAACCTGGGATATTTAAGTTATTTGTATATTTACCCATAACCTTTTCAGACGTTTCATCAATTTGGCTTAGAGCATCATTCATCGCAATTAGCACTAAGTCTTCTAAAATTTCAGTTTCACCAGGCTCTACAATATCTTCTTTAATTTCTACCGACAAGACTTTTCTTTTACCGTTCAGTGTTACTTTTACAAGGTCATCGTTTGCTACTCCAGTAAATTCTGTTGCTTCTAATTCTCCTTGAGATTTCTCCATATCTTTTTGCATTTTTTGCATTTGTTTCATCATATTTTTCATATTTCCACGCATCGTTATTCTCCTCTATTTTAAAATATTTGATTAATCAATAACTTCGACTAAATTTTCACCAAAAAATTCTACTGCTTTGGTGACGACTTCATCGTTTTTTTGTTTAGTTTCTTTATTGTTCTCAGACTCAGAATTAGTCTCCCCTGATTCATCGCTTTTATTCATTTGTTGAATATATTCTTGACGGACTTCTGGCCATTCTTTGCTTGTAATACAAACCAGCTGCACTCGTTTATTAATCACTCGTTCCAAGTAATCATTTACTTTGTCTTGGAGCTCTTGATCATTTTGAGCTTTCTCACATAAAATATCATAATCAAATTTACAAACCAAGGAATTTGGACTGGCTGCTACTGGCTCTGAATTATTTAATAAGGCTTTTTCACTGACATCTAAAATATCGAGCACATCAACCCATACCGATTTAATTGTTTTTAAATCCTCGTGGGTTGCTTCCCTGAGCACACGATAAACCGAATTTCGATCCGCTTTAAAATTACCTGTCGGGCTTTTAGGTGTTGCTTTTTTCGCACCAGCTTGAGAAGCGGTTATACCATTTTCTCTTAAGTCATTTAAAGTGGCTTTCATCGAAGCGAGTTCTTTTTGTAGCTGTCCTAACTCATCCGCTGATTTATCGACTGGTTGTGTCGCTCTTGTTTCCAATTGTGGTGTCGCATTTTCTGTAGTTTCTATTCTTCGTTGCGATAATCGAATCGTTGCCACTTCTAAATAAACTTCCGCATGATTACTTAAACGCAATTCTTGTTGGGTTTCATTAAAAATACGAATGACCTCATACAAGAAATCTTCCGTTAATTCTTTCGACAATTCATCAAAAGCATCACTGAATTTTGCTATTTTAAAAATCGAACGGTTTTTTTCTGTTGTATTTTGATACAACAAAATATCTCGTGAAAATAAAATCATATCTTCAACAAATCGACCCGCATCTTTTCCTTCGGCTAATAGCTCTTGAAGTAAATCTAAACCACTCTTTGTATCTCTTTGGGCGAGTGAAGCAAGATAGTTTTCAAGCATGTCTTGTGTCACACTACCCGTGATTTTTTGGATATCTTCAGTGAGTATTTTATCTTCGTGAAAAGATAAGGCTTGATCTAGAATACTTAGACCATCTCGCATACCACCTTCAGCAGCTTTTGCGATAAGAAGTAAGGCATCTTCGTCATAACTGACGCCTTTTTGGTCTAAGATATATTCCATTCTTTCCATAATCGCTTCTTGAGAAATTCGTCTAAAATCAAATCGCTGTGTTCTTGAAATAATCGTCAACGGAATTTTATGTGGTTCAGTCGTTGCGAGTAAGAAAACCACATTCTTAGGCGGTTCTTCCAATGTTTTTAGCAAAGCGTTAAAAGCTCCCATTGAAAGCATGTGCACCTCATCAATAATGTAAACTTTGTAATCGGCTTGAGTCGGGGCATAATTTGCTTTTTCTCGAATGTCACGAATTTCTTCGACCCCATTATTACTGGCCGCATCAATTTCCATAACGTCGCCTAAACTTCCGTCTGTAATTTGTTCACATATCGTACACTCATTACAAGGCTCACCGTCTGTTGAATTTGGACAGTTTATTGCTTTCGCAAATATTTTAGCCACACTTGTTTTTCCTGTCCCTCGTGGGCCAGTAAATAAATAAGCATGACTCGGTGTTCCATTTTTTATTGCATTTTGTAGTGTTTGGGTAATCATCCCTTGGCCTGAAACATCTTTAAAGGTTTGAGGACGCCAAACACGGTATAAGGCTTGATAAGTCATTATTTTCCACCCTTACTTGTTTCTCTCGTCCTCTATTATAAAGAAAATACCATGCAATTAACATGGTATTTCTCGGATAATTCTTTTTTCTCTATTCTTCGTCAAGAAAACGACCCACACGCTCAATGAAATCTTTGAGTACTTCTATTCGTGCATGATTTTTGTCTTGTCCTGAAATAATTTTCCAAGGCGTCTCTTCAGTGGATGTATAGTAAACCATCTCATTCATCGCTTGCTTGTAAGCATCAAATTGTTTATGGTTTCGCCAATCTTCATCCGTTAATTTGTGTTGTTTATCTGGATCTTCAGCACGTGCTTCAAATCGTTCTAATTGTTCTTCTTTATCAATAATGAGTAAGTACTTTAATACTAAATAACCATCATGTTTTAAATTATGCTCCATTTGATTGATTTCACTATACGCCTCTTTCCAACGATAAGCAGGCGTTAAGTTTTCAACTCGCTCCACTAACACCCTTCCATACCAACTGCGGTCAAAAATAGTTAAGCGTCCAAAAGTAGGGAAATCTCGGTAAAAACGCCAGAGGTAATGGTGTGCGAGTTCATGTTTTGTAGGGCTAGAAACAGTCGCTACGTCATACCCTCGAGGATCCATATAGCGTGTTAATCGCTCAATATTTCCACCTTTACCTGCTGCATCTGTTCCTTCATAGGCGATGATAATCGGTTTATTCTCAATATAGGCCTGATAGAGTAAATCACCCGCGCGTTCTTGTAATTCTTCAAGTTGTTTATCGTACTCTTCGTCAGCGACTTTTTTCGTTAAGTCCACTTGAGCTAACGGTAAATTTTCTTCTGCTTCAGGTAACAGAGGTAATTCGGGTTCTTCTCTTGATGTCTCGGTATTTAAAAACAATTCTAATTGTTCTATACAAATATTTAACGCTTTTCGAGAAGTATCTTTTTTCCCATCAACATATAAAATATTCCATGGAGCAAGCGCATGATCTGTTTGTTCTAGAACTTTCTCAAAATGGGTGTAATATTTTTCATAATCATCGAGCTGATTATAATCTTGATCACTCAAGCGAACGTGTTTATAATCATCCTCTTCTAATTTTTTAATGTTATTTTCCATTTCACCTTTTGTTTGATGAAGAAAAAATTTAACAATTAAGGTATCGTCATTAGCCAAAGCTTTTTCGACAAACTGAATATCTTTAATTAAATGTTCTAAACGAGCATCTTTTATTTCCGGGTTATTTAATAATTCATAGTAAAAACTACGGTCAAAAAACGCCATTTGTCCTCGATAAGGAGAACGCATAAAAAACCGATACAAATACGGATGACTCCCCTCTTCTTCTGTTGCATTTTCGAAGACACTTACTTCATAATATTTTGGATCTAATTCTCGCGTTAAATCTTTTAATAAATAACCTTTACCTGAAGATTCCCACCCATCCACAATAACGAGCATACTTTTATTGGTTTCTTTTAACGCTCGTTGAAGTCGAGCAAAATCTTCGCCTAAATCGGAACGTTTCGTGTCTGAGAGTTCTTTATCAATTTCATCTCGATAGTCTTTTACTTTTGGTAACATTTTCTTCACCCTTCCGTTGAATTCTTCTATGCGTATCATACGGGATTTACTCGAAAATTAAAAAGAGAAACCCTTCAGTTTTAGCGACTTTAAGAGTTTCCCTTTTCTATTCATTTAAAAAGTGAGAAGTTTAAACTGATTATTTTCTTCAAATAATTTGCCTATTTCTAATAGACGATAGTCGTCATAATGTGTGGCTCCAAACATGATTCCTAGTGGCAGTCCTTCTTTTGTCACATGAGTAGGTAAACTAATCGAAGGCGTTCCTGTTAGATTCGATAGTTGCGTATAAGGTGTTTTCACCCAAGCTGGCAACCACTGATCGTAAATAAGCTGGAGACTTTCTTCAAAGTCTAACTCAGACATATCTTTTAAAGCTGGACGTAATTCATCTGGTATATGATGATAATCCGCTTCAGGTGCTGGATAAGCAGTCGTTGGCGTTAAGAAAATTGGATATTTCTCATAAAATTCAACTACTTTTTCTTCCATTTCATGTAAGGTTTCCCAAGCTTTATTCACTTTTTCTTCGCTACTCTTTTGATTTAATTGGTAAAGCCCCCATGTTAAAAGTTCAACATCTTCTTCTTGAAGAGTCCTTTGTAAGAAAG
>DAIOTF010000019.1:0-8490 GCA_036752165.1 Atopostipes sp. | reverse complement strand
GTTTTTGTATTTACGAAGTTGGCTGTTTGATTGGTTTGGACTTCTTCATCTTCGCCTAAAATTCCACGTGTCGGAAAATGACCCACTAATCCTGAAAATGAAGCAGGTATTCGAATCGACCCACCCGCGTCTGAAGAGGTTGCTATTGGTACTTGCCCAGCCGCTACTGCAGCTGTTGAACCACCTGAAGAACCACCTGGATTATGTTCTAAATTCCATGGATTTCTTGTCGGTCCATACAAGTCTGAGGTCGTCACATTAATCCATGCAAATTGTGGAAACGAAGTTTGTCCTAAAATGATAAACCCCGCCTTGCGGAATGCTTCTACAAATGAACTTGTTTCATCAGCTATGAATTCTTCGGTAAAAGATAGCCCAAAAGTATTTGATTCACCTGCAATTTCATGGCCCATCCCTTTAACCAGTAGCGGAACGCCGTAAAAAGGTTGACCTGTGTCTTCCATTTCAGCCGCTTCTTTACGTGCTTTTTCCACGCGCAAACTAATCACGTTATTTAACTCGGGATTCGTTTCTTCAATAACTGCCAAAGCATAATCAATTAATTGCTCTTTTGTTACCAGTCCATCTCGCACTTTTTGAGCTAAATCCATAGCAGAAATATTTCGGTATTCTTCCAGTGAGAATTTCTTTAGTTGTTCTGGGTCTATTTTTTTATCCGTTATTTTTTCTGTCCCTAGTCGCTTTCCCAAATAAGTTGAAACTTCTTTCGCTTCTGTCATGTAATCGAGTCTCCCTATTCTTTTTTCTTTAAATTTAAAATAGCACACTTTTTTGTTAAAGCAATTTTTGAGAGCATCTATTCGTTTATCATTTGGAAATTGAGTTATTTCATTAACCAATCCTTATAAACTCTGGTTCTACGATACCGATAATAAACAATATTGTTTTACTGATTAGTCAAATTTTTTTAGTTTGTTCTCTTCTAATAAAAAGTTCATTTTTAAAATTCGAAATTATTGATAAGTTTTTTTAGGTCTGAGACAATGAAAGCGTCAACAAGATAATGACTTTATTAGGAGGAAATAGTTTGGATACAAAGAAATTGTATATAAATGGTGAATGGGTCGATTCAACGGGTACTGAAACAACTGACGTAATCAATCCAGCAACCGAAGAAGTCATCGCTACTGTTGCAATTGGAACAAATGAAGATGTCGATAAAGCCGTTGCAGCCGCAAAAGCCGCTTTCCCTACTTGGAATACGCGTCCGGTTGAAGAACGCATTGAATATATGGAAAAATTTTATGACAAACTTGAAGAAAATAAAGAACGTATTATGGAAACTATTATTAAAGAACTAGGCTCTAGTCGTCAATGGACAGAAAAAGGGCAATTTGGACTGCCATTTAGCGAAGTTCGAGCAGCGATTGACGAAGTGAAAAAACATGAATTTGAGTACATGATTGATACCGCTCAGATTATCGAAGAAGGCTATGGTGTAGTCGCGGCGATTACTCCTTGGAACTACCCATTGCTTCAAATCGAACGTAAAATTGTTCCCGCATTCTTAGCCGGAAACACAGCCGTATTGAAACCAGCGAGTGAAACACCGTTAACCGCTCAAATTGTGGCCGATCTTTTAGATGAAATTGATTTACCAAAGGGTGTCTTTAACTTAGTAACGGGTAAAGGAAGCACAACCGGTGACTACTTGGCCGGACACGAAGATGTAGACGTCATTTCGTTTACAGGTTCAACAGCTGTCGGTTCAACAATGTATGAAAAAGCTGCGGATGGCATCAAACAGGTTGTCTTAGAATTAGGTGGAAAATCTCCACTTATCTTCTTAGAAGGTGGCGATTTAGAAGCAGCAGCGAAGCAGGCCTTTGGTACCGTGTTAAATAATACCGGTCAAACCTGTACCGCTTTAACTCGTCTCATCGTTCCTACTGATCGATTAGAAGAAACGAAAGAACTTCTAAAAGAGTACAATGACAAATCAGTGGTTGTAGGAGACCCTGAAGATGAAGATACAGTGGTTGGACCCCTAGTCTCTGAGAGCCAACGTGAGACAGTCCTTGAATATATTGAAAAAGGAAAAGAAGAAGGCGCTGAAATTTTATTTGGTGGCAATAAAATGGACGGTAAAGGATTTTATGTTGAGCCGACAGTTTTTGTCAATGTCACAAATGACATGACGATTGCTCAAGAAGAAATCTTTGGCCCAGTACTTACGGTCTTAACGTATGATTCGGTTGAAGAAGCCATTGAGATTGGTAATGACTCAATCTACGGTTTATCCGGTGCAGTAGTTGGACCAGAAGATGAAGCGAAAAAAGTAGCACGTCAATTACGCACAGGAAACATATTAGTCAACGGTGCTGGACGTATTCCAAATGCGCCATTTGGAGGCTATAAGCAGTCTGGTCGTGGACGTGAGAATGGAATTTACGGTGTTGAAGATTACTTAGAAATCAAAGCGATCTTCCTATAAACGTCAACGTTATTTTTAAAAGACTAGAAATTTGTTCTTCTAGTCTTTTTTCTTATGAATAATGAGATTGGGTTCGATGCGGCCGTCTCTCCGGTACGAAAACAATGCATTTCAATAACTAGGGTTCTTTGAAATTTCTGATATACTGAATAAAAGAAATAGGAGGCGTTACTTTGGAAGAGTATATTTTATCCGATGGGTTTAAAATTCCTAAAATTGGTTTAGGAACGTATCAATTAAAAGGAAGCGACGGCAGTCGTCGTATAGAAACAGCACTAAAAGCTGGTTATCGACTACTCGATTCAGCTTTTAATTATGAAAACGAAGGGGCTGTAGGTCGCGCAATTCGAAATAGTGGGGTTTCTCGCGATGAAATCACCTTTGCTTCAAAATTACCAGGAAGGCACCATGAATATGAGGCAGCTAGAGAGACTATTCAAGAATCTTTGATGCGCTCTGGTTTAGAGTATATGGATTTATACTTGATTCACTGGCCAAATCCAATTGAGGACAAATACGTTGAAGCTTGGCAAGCCTTAGTCGATGCGCAAAAAGCTGGATTAATTCGATCAATTGGTGTCAGTAACTTTTTACCTGAACATATTGATCGATTAGAGAAAGAAACAGGCGTATTGCCAGTTATTAACCAAATCGAGCTGCATCCTTACTTTAACCAAGAAGAACAAAGAGCTTATGATGCATCAAAAGGCATTATTACACAGGCTTGGAGTCCTTTAGGTCGAGGGAACGAAGCAACAAAAGAAGAAGCAATCGCTGAAATTGCAGAGAAATACGGCAAGTCACCGGCTCAAGTTATCCTAAGATGGCAAGTTCAATTAGGTGTTCTGCCAATTCCTAAATCCGGACATGCTGGTCGTCAACTTGAAAATATTGACCTCTTTAACTTTGAATTGACTGAAAAAGAAATGCAGGCAATCAGTGCTCTAAGTCGCAAAGATGGTCGAAATAAAGACCAAGACCCTTCAAGATATCAAGAGTTTTAATAAATTGTGCAAAAAGAGTCGGTAGAAAATTCTATCGACTCTTTTTTATTAGCTATTCTCAATGACTAAATCAAATTTTTCGCTCATAGGATGCATAAACAGCTCATATTGAATACGACGTTCAATATGTGAGTTTCTAAGGTGTTCAATACTACGACCCCTATCCTTCACATCTCGGTCCATTCTTCTCGCCAATTCAACATCCCCATCCACATGTAAATAAATCGTGAAATCAAACAGTTCTAAATCTAAAAAAGCAACACTCATTCCCTCTACAATATTAATTTTATTGTCAGCTGAAAGTATCATACTTTTTGCATAATCTGTCCCGATTGTTTTAAAGGTAAATCCTTCTTTAAGCATTTCGATATCTCTAGTTAAAACCAGTAAATTATGCGCAACAGGATGACAAGCAGTCATCTTATACATATGGTTCTTCTTTTCATAGGTATAAGAAATCTTTGCATACTTTCTTACATCTGTAATGATATAAGGGTCTGTGTTTAAATAGTTGACTTCCGTATCTAAGGAGTCAATTAACTTTTTAGCAAAGGTAGTTTTACCCGCCGCACCAGGTCCAGAAATGCCGATGAGTACTTTATCATTTTGCTTATGAATTTTCTCTGCAATACCTTCAATATATTTTTCTGAAATCTTCATCCACTCCTTAAATCACGTTTATTACGGAAACAAAAAACCCCTTGAAGGCAACGAGTTCGATGACTCAACTTCAAGGGGTTGTTAGTATTTATGTAAACACATAACACATGGCGGAACAATACTTAGTGCTGCTTCCTTCCGGACCTGACACGGTTCATACGTCCACCATCGTCATGTGGCCTTTCGGCAATATATAGTATAGCATGTCTTACTCGGTAAATCCAGGATTTTTTAATTTTTCTATTCTTTTAACTGCTTTCATTCGTCAGTAGTCGCTCCCGTTACTGCATCTGGGTCTTCTACTAACATCATGCCTGTTTCCTCAAGGTAATAATCAATAATCGGCTGAATATCTTGTGCGTATTGATTAATACCTCGATATTCGCCCTCTTCATCATGTACTGCTTGGTAAGAGACCACTTTAAATATTCCATCATCGGTTGATGCCACTCTTTGAAAACTCTCAATTTCACCGGCATAGAATAAGTCTAATGCACGTTGCATATTTTTCTGGGCTTCTTCAGGATGTCCTTCAGTCAATGCGTCTCCGACTTGTTCAACCGCTCGAGGCGCTAACATTTCTTCTGGTTCATTGCGGGAGTTGAAGTAAAGGAATTGACTATTTTCATCCGCAAACGTCACTTCCATCGGCAAATTTTTTAACAAATAATTTATCTGATTAACTGTCAAAACACCTTGATCTAACTGGACATATGTGTCGCCACTGACTGCTTCCGTATATTCAGCAGCTTCTTCCACCCAATTCTCTGAATTTTCAATAGGAATCGTTGTTTCAACCATATCTCCTTTATGAATCGAAGGGGCTTCTTCTATATCAGAAGTATCAGGAATGACTGATTCTTGCCTTTCAGAACTAGATTCAGTCGTTCCACATGCTGCAAGAACCACAGCTGCTATTGGTACTAAAAAGACTTTCTTACGTATATTCATTTACTAATCCTCCAAAATAATCATTTTCACAGTCGTTTATTTTAAAGGAAACCGTACTTAATTGAAATATTTTTAACCTATTTTAGAAAATCCTTGTATTCTTCTTTAAGTATCCCATAATACAACATATCCACCCATTCCCCATTTTTCCAAAGTTCGTGATTACGAGAATGCCCTTCCTCTTTCATTCCTAAGCGTTTCATAACTGCTTTTGAAGACACATTTCTCGCATCACAAGTTGCGGTAACTTTTTGTAGTTCTAAGGTTTCAAAAGCAAATTCAACTAATCGAGCAGCGGCTTCTGTCGCATAACCCTGCTTTGTATATTCTTGATTGAGTACATAACCCAGTTCGGCTCTCGATTTTTTCATATCAACTCGAATATCGGCCGTGCCGATCAACTTTTTATTTTCTTTCAATTCAATCCCAAATTTCCCTAAGGGACTAGCCATGAAATAGTTCGCAATGGAATGAAGGGTGTCGTCAATCGTTGTATGACGTGGAAAGACAAAATAAGTGTTATCTTCTTTGGATCCATATTCGAACATATCCTCTGCATCTTCAAGAGTAACGGGTCGTAAAAGAAGTCGTTCAGTTTCCAATCGTGCGTTCACCGCCAAAAATAAATTTAAATTATCCATTAACCATTCACATCTCTATTCTCACCTTCTAGTTTGGTAAAGGCGGTAATGTCTTGTACATACTCTAAAACACCTAAAAATTCAGCTGTTTCCTTATCACGAACCGCAACAAATGTAATATGCACGATAGTTCCATCTTGTTTTTGATACCAGGCATCTTGTTTGTCTTTCGTTCCATCTTTCAAGGAATTCAGTAAGCCCTCAACCATCGCTTTTGATTTCGGTGGGTGTGAAGCTAACATGTCTCTTCCGATTGAACTGGGTGTGCGGACAAAAAGCTTCTCCCCTTCAATGTTGTTGTAATATTTTACAAGATTGTCTTTATCGACATAACTTAATTCTAAGGGGATAGTATTTAGAATTAAATCGACTTGATCTATCGTCAAGGCGCCTGTTCCTAACTTTAACGTTTTATTCATTGGTTGTTTACTCCCTTTATTCATTCACATCACGATGTTCGCCTGTAATTTCTGCTAATTCAGTAATGTCTTGGACTGTTTCTAGTATGCCTAAAAACTCACCAGCTTCATCTCGAAGGGCAATATACTCAATATAGACAAAGACGCCGTCTCCTCGTTTAAACCAAGCCGCTTGTTTATCTTTCTTACCTGCTTTTAAATCGGCGATTAGCTGACTGACTGTATCGTGTACTCTTGGCGGATGGCATTTCATTACGTCACGCCCAATGGCTGAAGGGAACCTTGGCAGGAGTTTTTCTGCCTCACCATTGTCATAATAACGAACGATTTCGTCTTTATCGACAAATGTAAGTTCCAATGGTAGCAAGTCTAAAATCAAATCGAGTTCTTTCAAACTCAAGGATCCTGTACCTAAAGGTAAGTTATCCTCTTGACTCACCTCTTCTTGTCCGACTTCCGTTCGTTCATATTTCCACTTCGCAAGTGGTTGAACAATCGTATAGCCAATCTCATCCATTTCTTCAGCAATTGAAATCCAATCGTCTTTGGTGAAAGTTTCAGAGACCATAGGAATCAGAATTTTTTCTTCTTTGACAATCATTTCCTGCATTTCGTATTCAAATTCTGAAAACAAAGGCATTAACTGGTCGATTTTATCCGCTTCAAAAGCTGCTTTGAAGGCTTTGTACAAATCACGGATTTCATCATCAACACCCCACATTACTTGCGGTGGTGCAGTATTTCCTTGTCTTTCCATAATCGGAAAAAATGACGTCTCTTTACGGGTATAGTGGTTATCAAATGCCCAGATTAAATCAATTTGTTTCGAGAGTCCCTCTTTAATTTCAGCATCCGCTTCTTCAATATAGATTTCTAAAAGATTACGGATACGCATAAGAGCTGCTTCAAGCGCCAAATTTTCTTCTTTCAACACATGAACGGGATGACCCGGCTTGTTGAAGTCATCCGGTATCAAGTCTGGATTATCAACATAATCCGCCATAATGGCCACATGCACATTACACAAGCGCATAATTTCTTCTGCCTGCATGCCCTCTTCTTTCATCAATTTTCTTTCTAAAACGGAGATTTCCAGGGGGCTTACCGTATCAAAATGAAGGGCGAACTCTTCTTTTATGACTTCTTCGCTTTCCCCATCGTGTAGACGTACTATCAACTCTTTTAATTTTTCTTGTCGTTCATTAGTTTGAACCGCACGATCTTTCATTTTTTAGTCCTTTCTACTCGAGTTCAAAATTAGCTTCGTGTAAACCAGCTTTTAAATCTTCCCTGTCTAATTTAATTTGTTTGGCGCCATTATTTAAAGACATCATGCGTCCAACAGTATTCAACATTTTTGGATCATTTAATGGCGTAAAGCCTAGGTTCACAAGAACATCTTTTAGTTCAGGATTTTCTTGAATTAAAACGTACACTGTTTTATTTCCATCAATGGTTTTCATCTGCTCATCCCTTTTCATTTTCTTCACTCTCTATTTTACCCTATTTCACCGAGGGTTTCATCCCTTCTTGTGAAATGGCAGACATAAAATGAACTTTTTCTTTTGCCTTATTACTAGTATAATAGAAGCATATTAGTGATAGGAAGTGACACAATGGAAAGAACAGTTGGTACAGTCGTTCGTGGACTAAGAGCACCAATTATTAAAGAAGGTGACGACATTGTTGAAATTGTCGTTGATACTCTTTTGAACGCTTCTGAAAAAGAAGGCTTTGAAATTCAAGACCGAGATATTATTACTTTAACTGAATCAATCGTAGCGCGTGCGCAAGGAAACTTCGCTTCGATTGACGACATTGCGACAGATGTTAAAAATCAATTTGGCGAAGACACTGTAGGTGTTTTATTCCCTATTTTAAGTCGTAATCGCTTCATGAACTTATTGAAAGGTTTTGCGCGTGGGGCTAAAAAAGTTGTGATTCAACTAAGCTACCCAGCGGATGAAGTTGGAAATCATTTAATTACACGTGATCAATTGGACGAATCAGGGATTAACCCGTGGACAGATACGTTAACGGAAGAAGAGTTTGAACAACATTTCGGAAAAACGTCGCATCCTTTTACAGGTGTGGATTACGTTGAGCTGTACAATAGAATAGTAGCGGATGAAGGAACACCTTGTGAAATTATTTTCTCAAATGACCCAACAGCTATTTTAGAACATACGAATTCAGTGATCGTTGCTGAAGTACATTCACGTGCCCGTACAAGTCGTATTTTGAATGAGGCAGGTGCTAAAAAAGTCATTGATTTAGGAGATATTCTAAAGACTCCTGCTTCTGAGAATGGGGGCTACAATGAGGAATTTGGACTTTTAGGTGCGAATAACTCAACGGAT
>DAIOTF010000018.1:21114-22565 GCA_036752165.1 Atopostipes sp. | reverse complement strand
GTTTTATTTATAGGGTATTTTTTAAGTCCTAGAAGTACAGTTATCGCAACATTTACGTATCTAGTTGGTGGTCTTGTCGGTTTGCCGATCTTTTCAAATTTCCAAGGTGGCCTTCAAAGTGTCCTACTCCCTTCTTTTGGTTTTATTTTATCCTTTATTCCAGCAGCTTTTTTCCAAGCTTTGTATCTTCGAAAAAAGGATTCTTCGAAAATAAAACACTTAATGATGGCGGGTATCATCAATTTTGCGACGACTTACTCAATTGGATTAATATATATGGCAATTATTTTAAATGTTTACTTGGGCAGTAATCTAACCTTGACTGGTATTTTAATGGCGGGCTTTCTACCCTTTATTCCCGGTGATCTTCTAAAGTTATTTATTGGCATTTCTCTGGCGAAACGTTTGCTCCCCATTTTGGAACAAAAAACAGCTGTTATCTGAATTCAGCTGGACTTTGTGCTATACTATGAAAGTTAAAATTTAATTGAGGTGACTGATGAATGAGTAAAGAACAGCAATATGCTGTGTTGGTGGATGCGGAAAACGTGTCGCCAAAGTATATAAATATTATATTTGATGAGGCGTCGAACTACGGTGTGACGACTTACCGTCGCATTTATGGTGACTGGACGAGTACACTAAATAATGGTTGGAAAGATGTGCTTTTGGATAATTCGATTACGCCGATTCAACAATATAGCTACACGCATGGAAAAAATGCGTCCGATAGCGCGATGATTATCGATGCGATGGACATTTTGTATACAGAAAGTGTGGATGGCTTTATCATTGTATCTTCCGATAGCGATTTTACGCGACTGGCTTCCCGCCTTCGGGAATCGGGCATGAAAGTAATTGGAATGGGTGAAAGTAAAACACCAAATGCCTTTATTTCTGCGTGTAACAGCTTTAAGTATTTAGATATTTTGTATCAAAGCAATCAGGAAGAAGAAGACGAGCCTGAAATGGAGGAAATTGTCGCTGAAGAAGTCGAGTCGGCAAAAGAATCCGAGGAGGCCAAAGCTTTTAATATTACGACTAAAGAAGTTAAAAAGCCGAATGAAAATGGTCGCAAACGCTACGACTACTCTCAAAAGAATAAGCGTCGTACGGGAAGTAGTTCAAAAGAATCGGCTCCTCGTAAACAAAATAAGCCGTCTAAAAAACCGCAACCGCAAACCAAGTTAACAACCGTGCGCAAAGCTTTGCGTACAATTATTTTAGAAAATTCAGACGATGACAGTTGGATTTCATTAGCTTATTTAGGTAATCTGCTTTCTAAAAGGTTCCCTGATTTCGATGTGCGAAACTATGGGCATAAAAAACTTGTTACCTTTGTCCAATCTTTAAATGCTTTTGAAATTGAACACCGGTCGATTTCTTCTGATGGAAAAACCAAGCAATTATTTGTACGAGTGAAATAAATTAGTATAAAACGAGCGCTTCTA
>DAIOTF010000018.1:15935-21014 GCA_036752165.1 Atopostipes sp. | reverse complement strand
TGTGTGCCATTTTTTCAGATTTCGGCACGCAAATTATTAAAACTGCTTTATAAACACATGGCCGTCCAGATTAAACGCTTCTCTCACATTATTGGGACGAATGTGTTGATTAACATATTCTGTATTCCGATTGTTTCCTACTCGATTAAAATATTTATTAAGAATTCGAAGGAGCGTACGTTTTGAAAGTTCGCCGTCAAAAAACTTATGCAGACTAGCTGTTTTAAAATGTTCATTTGGATAAAGTAAACCGTATTCGCAAATGGTACGGAGTATGGCGTGCTCTTTTGGTTCATATACACCGCATCCGCAAATATAGAATCCTCCTTCTTTTACTAGATCGAAATTTGCACACCCACTGCAGCAAATTCCAGGCTTAATCGCATCTAATGCCTCTTTTAAAATAGGTTTATTTTGATAAGGATTGTTAATTTCATAGGGTGCGAGTTTATTCAAAATTGCCTCTTTATTCAATCCATATCTCATATAATTCTGCTCTTCTCTTTTCATTTCCCAAACGAGCGCCATCAGCTCATTTCGCTCTACAATTTGAATACTTGGCACTTTCTCATGCATTTCGACTGGATTAAATTCGCCAATAAATACTAAGACGCCTTTAATTTTAGGAAAGATTGCTTGTAGTTTAGTCTTTGCTTTTTGCACTTGGCTGAGTGGATTATGGCTCATCGGTTTGCCACTCCGAAACCACTGGCTTTCTCTATATACATAGCTTCCGGTATAATTTTTAATCTCGAATAAATATTCCCGCGCTTTTGTAAACACAAGATAATCGCATTCGAACACCCCACGGCAATCCAACCACACATTTTTTAAAATTACCCAATCCGGGCTGCCATTTTCGAAGAGGAACTTTTCAAAATCCTCCTCACCCTGAGTGCCTTTCTGTTCGTTTAAAAATTCTTCGTGCAAACTCGTGAATTTGGTTAGGTCGATTCGTTTGTTGAGTTCATGCAATCGTTCAAATCGACTTGACTGAATGTTGACCATTTATAAAACCCCCTCATATATATAAATACCCAAAATTTGCCAAATCCACGAAATGGTTTTTAAACATTAAAAAAAGGCCTCTTAAAATGCGAGGCCTCATAGTTATTTTATTCGACTGTCATTTATTATTCAGAAATGAGCTGTTCTTCAACCGGTTTTTTCCAAAATCCGAGTATCAATGCACTAATAACAGTTCCAATCGCAACAGCTAACAAGAGCATAATACGATTTTCACCAAGCGCAAGCATTGTAAAAATACCACCGTGTGGAGCCGGCACACTTGTTAACCAAAATTGACTCAAGCCACCACCTATGGCACTTCCGACAATACTTGATCCAATGACGCGTAGCGGATCCGCTGCCGCAAAAGGAATTGCTCCTTCGGTAATGAAAGATAAGCCCAAGATAAAGTTTGTTAATCCGGATTGTCTTTGAACTTCAGTAAATTTATCTTTAAATAATAGAGACGCTAGTGCAATCGCAAGTGGAGGAATCATTCCACCAATCATTACAGCTGCCATAAATTGGCCATCCCCCGTATCGCTAAAAATTCCAATTGAGAAGGCATACGCGGCTTTGTTAACCGGTCCACCCATGTCAACCGCCATCATGCCACCTAAAACAGCACCTAATAAAACTTGGTTTCCGGTACCGAGATTTTCTAAGAAATTCAGCATCGCAACGTTAATCGCACCGAAAATTGGACCGAATACGTAGAACATGAGAAGGCCTGTAATAAATAAAGTCAACACTGGATACAGTAAAATCGTTCTGAGACCTGCTAAGTTTTTTGGCATATTACGTAGGAGGTGAATCACGCCAAGCGTAATGTAACCGGCTAAGAAACCGCCGACTAAACCGCCAAGGAAGCCAGCATCCGCACCAACCGCAAGCGCTCCGGCGGTAAATCCACTCACCATCGCTGGTCGGCCACCAATACTCATCGCAATGTAACCAGCAAGCACTGGAATTAAGAAACCAAATGCTGCGCCACCAATTCCATTAATGCCTAGGAAAATGGGCGAATCACTACCCACAAAACCTTCAAGTAAGAAAGATAAAGCTAATATAATTCCACCTGCAATAACAAATGGCAACATCGTTGATACTCCAGCCATTAAGTCATTGTAGAGAGATTTCATTGAAAAGCCGTCGCGACCTTCTGAATTGCCCGACCCAGAATCGGCTTCCAAATCTTGACTGCTTGCTTTGTAGACCGGTGCTTCGCCAGATAAAGCTAAATTAATTAACTCTTCTGATTTGTTGATTCCATCCGCAACTGGTCGCTCAACGACACGTTTACCTGCGAATCGTCCCATTGGAACTTTCTTTCCAACTGCTACAATAATTCCATCTGCTTTTTCAATATCTTCAGCAGTCAGGCGATTTTTCGTTCCTTCTGAGCCATCGGTTTCAACTTTAATTTGCACGCCCATTTCTTTGGCTTTATTGATTAACGCATCTTCAGCCATATATGTGTGCGCGATTCCTGTTGGACAAGCCGTAACTGCAATAATATAAGGTTCATCACTGTCTACTGGAGCTTCAGTTGTTACCTGCTGTTCTTCTTTCGCTGCGATACCTGCTTCGGCTAAATTTACGACTGCTTGTACACTTTCAGGTGTGTCGGCTGCTTCTAAGGCTTGAATAAAATCGGCATTCATTAATAATTTCGATAAGTTCGCTAAGATTGATAAGTGTGTTTCATTGGCATCATCTTTGGCTGCAATCATAAAGAATAGTCTAGCTGGTTGTCCGTCAAGACTTTCAAAATCTACACCAGCGGGTTGTTTCGCAAAGACGACAGATGTTTCTTCAACCGCTTTGTTTTTCGCATGCGGCATCGCAATGCCATCACCTAAGCCCGTGCTCATGCTTTCTTCACGGTCAGCGATTCCTTTTCGAAATACGTCAAAATCGTTCACTGCACCTGTATCCACTAGTTGTTGGACCATTTCATCAAGAATGTCTTCTTTGTTTGTTGCTTGTGCTGGCAACAACATGAGTTCTTTTCGCATAACGTCTGCTATTTTCATTTTTTCTCAACCTTTCTCATTTTTACTTGATTATTTAAAGCGTACACATCTTCTTTTTTCGCTAAATCTTGATTAAAGGCTGTGGCACTACCACTTTGCACGCCTAATTCAAAAGCTTCCTTTTTAGAAAGTCCTTTTGTAATACCAGCCATAAATCCTGCAATCATCGAATCGCCCGATCCTACTGTGTTCACGACTTCGCCTTTTGGTGAATCTGCTTTATAAATCACTTCATCATCGATAAATACCGCCCCGTCGCCTCCGAGTGAAATAATGACATTCTGCGCACCTTTTTCATGCAATTTCTGTCCGTATTCAATGACATCCTCTTCGGTTTCAATTGTGACCTCAAATAAATCACCTAATTCGGCTTGATTCGGTTTCACTAGAATTGGCTTATAAGCTAAGGCTTCTAGTAACTCCTTACTGTTGGTATCGATTACAAAACTTGCGCCATTTTTAGACAACTTTTCTATAATTTGCAGATAGAAGTCCTCTGGAATCCCACGGTTTTTACTTCCTGAAATAATTAACGTATCTTCTTCTGTCAACTGCTCTATTTTTTCTAACAACTCGCCCATTTCACCTTCAGAAATCACTGGACCTAAGCCGTTAATTTCTGTTTCGTGTTCGCCCTTTAGCTTTACATTAATCCGTGTATCACCCGCGACCGGTACAAAATCGACCACCGCCTGTTCTTCCGTCAACCAATCTTTGATAAATTTCCCCGTGTGACCTCCAATAAATCCAAGCGCCTTGTTCGGTACCTCTAAATGGCTCAATACGCGCGAAACATTGATTCCTTTACCACCCGGCAACATATACTCTGTTTTTGTATAATTTGTCGCCCCAATTTCGATATCCCCAATTTCCATCGCATAATCAATCGACGGGTTTAACGTCAATGTATACAGCATCCAATCACCTCAACCTTTCTGTTCATTTACAATCGTCAAATCAATTTGTTGTTGAATTTTTTCAATCGCTTCTTTGTGTTCCCCTTCATTCAAAACCACGATCGCTTGCGAGGGCGCCTGCACCTTGTACGCATACACCTCATTCACCTTGCTGTCGTCCATCAAAATTCGAATATTCTGACTTTGTTGCATTGCCAATTCTTTTAAGAGCGCTTCTTCCATGTTCGTTGTCGTAAGCCCGTTTCCTTCGTGAATGCCATTCATACCCATAAAAGCGTAGGAAAAATTCATCCGTTCTAATTGTTGATAAGCTTGAATACCCGCAATCGCATGCGTCGAGGGTTTGACTAAGCCACCGAGGAGTTCAACTTCAATTCCTCTTTGAATAGCTAAAAGCGCTTGATCCAACCCATTTGTAACAATTCGAAGATTCTTATTAACGGGTAATAGGCGAATCAATTCCAAAGTAGCCGTTCCAGCATCCACATAAATTTGACTATTCGGTTTGACTACTTTTGAGACATATTGGGCAACAAGCTGTTTGGCATCCAGATTCATGCTTTCTTTTTGAGACATTTTTTGTTCGGGCCTGAGTTCATTTATACTCGTTGCCCCACCATGAATTCGGCGCAGTCGACCGGCCTCTTCTAAAGCGATTAAATCGCGACGAATCGTCGATTCACTTACTTGTAGCTTTTCGACAATGTCTTGAATGGATACCGTTTGTTGTTTGGTTAATAAGTCGACGATCAATTCTGCACGATTTTCAAAAAGCATGGCTTGCCTCCTCTCTCCTGTTAACGTTTTCAGTTTATTAAAAAGAGTATACCGCATAAATTATTCAAAAGCAATCAATTTCATTCAAATAAAATCATAATTATTCAATTTCAATCACAATCGAGCACTTTGGTACGTAAGTAAACAGAGTCAGTGAGCAAGCTATTCAAAAAATGAAAAAGGATGCAGAAATTCTGCATCCTTTTTCCTAATTATTTTTTATTTTTCTCAATAAATTCAATTACACGACGTATGCCTTCGGCGAAAGTTTCTTCACTTACTGCGTACGAGAAGCGTAAGCAGTCTGGAGCGCCAAAACTATTACCGGCTACGGTGACTAC
>DAIOTF010000018.1:7067-15835 GCA_036752165.1 Atopostipes sp. | reverse complement strand
ACTCCTACTGGATTACCCGTTGATTGCGAGGCATGTTTGTTCATCGCGCCTATCACTTTTTTATCTCCCAACGCATAACCAATTCGCCAACCGGTCATCGCATGAGACTTGGAGACCCCATTTATGACAAGGGTTTGGTTTTTGATTTCTTCAGAAAGAGAAGCAAATGAAATCGGCTCTTTGCCGTTGTAAACGAGGCGGGAATAAATTTCGTCTGCGATAATAATAATGTTGTGTTCAACCGCCCAGTTTCCAATCGCAAGCATCTCGTCTTTAGAATAAGCTGCGCCAGTTGGGTTCGATGGTGTGTTGATCAAAATAGCAATCGTTTTATCCGTGCGTGCGGCCTCTAAATCCTCAACCGTTACACGGTATAGGTTCTCGGCTTCTCCTTGTACGTGCACCGGAATTCCGTCGGCCATTTTAATGTGTTCGGAGAAACTCACCCAAAATGGAACCGGTAAAATGACTTCGTCGCCTTCGTCTACGAGTACTTGAAATAGATCAAAAAGGACATTTTTAGCACCCGCCCCAACAAAAACTTGATCGATGGTGTAGTCTGCACCGTCATTACGTTTATGATAATCCACGATGGCTTGACGCAATTCAGGGATACCACTTGTTGCTGTGTATTGATCCACTTGATGGTTTTTAATCGCTTCAATTGCTGCATTTGAAATATAATCAGGTGTTGGAAAATCCGATTCCCCCACCGTTAATGAAATCACGTCATGGCCTTGCGCTTTTAAATCGCGTGCTTTTTGAGTAGCCGCAAGTGTCGCTGACTCTTCAACTTGCTGAATTCGTTTCGATAATTTCATAGAATTCCCTCCAAAGGTCAATTTGATGTGTTTTTTTTAACAATCCTCTAAGATACCATTCATTATACCAGTAATGAACGGTAAACGGGTATGAATTTATTCTTTTTATTGCACTGCAACAAAAAACACCAGTATTAACTGGTGTTTTTCTTTTAATAAGCTTCTACTTTTTCGTAAATTAAATGACCACTCGCATCTTGCAGCCGCACGTGGTAGCGACGCAGCTTACTTTTCAAATCCTTAAATTCCTTACTCTCTTTGTTAAACATCATTTGAAACCGATAGATAATTTCTGCCAAAATATTTGCCGTACCTGCCGAACCAAGCTCTACCCCAAGTGTATCTTTCTCAGACATCACAGAGTTCACAAGCCCTTTTTCTGCTTCGCGAATGGAAGCTGGTATAAAAATATAAGCTATACGATTTTTCACCGCTTCGGCTAAGTCTTCTCTCGACTCGACTTGAACAACTTTGTCTGGATTTTTCATGACGAGTAAATCATATAAAACAACCGAGGCATCCTTATCCACAATATTTCCGATAGCCTCCAGTAACTCAACTGGATAAGAAAGGATTGGCATGTTCTGGAGTTCTTCAGCGCTAAAAGCTGTAACAATTCCAGCAAATTCACCTTCGTCGCCTGTTATTTTATATTGTTCATTTATATATGCTTGAATCAAAAAGACCCCCCTATCTTTCGGTGATTGTTCCATCACGGTAACACTGCAATAATTCTTTCAATACATCAATTTGGTCTTTTAACTTACGACCCACATCGGTTTCAGCAACTTTCTTTCGTCTCAACTCGCGGTCCACCACTCGTCGAGTAGATACAATATCCGATTCATTCAAAATTGCATCTTGACGCGATGTAAAGGGTTGATGCGCGACTAATTGTAAGCCGTATGAGTTATAAAGTAGTGTATAACCACCAAGTCCAGTGGTCCCTTGATAAGCTTTTGAGTAGCCGCCATCAATTACTAACATTTTACCATTGGCTTTAATCGGGTCTTCTCCTTTTCTTTCTTTCACCGGCGTATGACCATTAATAATATGACCACCCTCGCTTAGCACTCCAAACTCTTCCAAAAGTTCCACAACAATCCCTTCTTCTTCACGCAACTTATAATAAGGATTCTTATATTCTTCATGTGTGCGCTCATCTTCTATGTAGTATCGTTCGAAAGTCGTCATTTTCTTTTTTCCAAATAATGGCGAGACGGGTCCACACCATAAGTACCAAATTAAATCTAAATACCTTTCATTATTTTTATTTTTACGATTTATAAATCCTTGACGAACTGCCTCATCAAAAATATCAAGTAACTCTTTTCCTGAATACTCTTTTCCATTAAATTCAGCAGACATAAACGTACCGTCTTCATGCATGGGCATACAACCATGGAAAAGAACATTGTCATTGTAAACAGAGTACATGCTTCCTTTATTGACTAAGAAACGGACATGTTCTTTTAAGCGGTCCGATTGTCTAAAAGAATAGACTAAACGATCGATCACATCTTCTTCTTCGGGTGTCAACTTATAAGGATCTTTTGGATCAATCGTTGGAAACTCAAACTCGTTTAACTTATACGTCTCGCCTTCAATTTCAATTGTGTGGTCCTCATAGTCAATTTCATCTAAAAGCAAACGATAGTCCATGTCAAAATCCGGGTTTCGACGAATAATGTCCCCTTCTAATTTGAACTGAATAATTGCAATGGCTTGTTGAATGCTCGCCAACTGCACATCTTCATCTTTATAAAACTCCAATTCCTTACTTGGTTCTTGTTTGGGTTTGAAAGTCGGATTTTTAACTTTTGGATACGTATTGCTTGCAAATGTTAGTAAGTGCCGGAGAGAAATACCATAAGCATCCTCAACTGTTTCTAAGTTATCGTAACGGGCACTAATGCGGATGACATTCGCAATACAAGCTTTCGATCCACTCGCAGCACCCATCCATAAAATATCGTGGTTTCCCCACTGAATATCCAAAGAATGATGTGCCATTAAGCGGTCCACAATTTTTTCAGGATAGGGTCCCCGGTCATAAATATCCCCAAGCACATGGAGATGATCCACTACCAGTCGCTGAATCACATAAGAAACTGCAATAATGAAATCATGGGCTCGATCGAGCTCAATAATACTTGCGGTTATTTCATTGTAGTAATCGTCTTTATTTAAAAACTTATCATCACGTGAAAGCAATTCTTCGATAATATAAGCAAATTCTTCCGGCAAAGCTTTACGCACTTTTGAGCGCGTATATTTAGAGGCTGCAAAAACAGTCAATTCAATCAGACGAGAAAGCGTCACACTGTAAAATTCCGCTTTTTCTTCATCTGTTTCCAATTGATCAAGAATGAGAGTCACTTTATCGCGTGGGTAATAAATAATCGTCGCTAGGGTATCCATTTCTTTTTCGGTAAGGCGCCCGTAAAAAATTTCCTTAATCTTTTCTTTGACGTTTCCAGAACCATTCCTCAAAACATGTTGAAAGGCCTCGTATTCACCGTGCAAGTCACTTACGAAGTGTTCCGTTCCCTTCGGTAAATTTAAAATAGCCTCTAGGTTAATAATTTCTGTGGTCGTGCTAGCAATATTTGGAAAAGATTTCGATAGCATTTGAATGTATTTCTGATTTGACATAACAATTCTCCTCACAAATGATTTTTTACCGAAAATAGTCAAATGTTCCCTTTTTCTTAATCTCATTCTAACATATCCATTTCAGTATTTGGGCATGGTTTTTAAATTCCAAACAAATAGCCCGTCTTTTAGGATACTTCCTAAAAAAACAGGCTACTTTAAATGAATTAATTCATGGCAACACGTTGATTGTATTCTTTTAAATATTTTTTAACATAATCGCCATCTGTTAATGTTTTTACTGCTCTACCTTGAATAATTTGATAATCTTCCTGACCTCGTCCAGTGACCACAACTAATGTTTTATTATACATCTCGGCACTTTCAATCGCAGACTGAATAGCTTTTTCTCGATCATTAATGATTTGGTGGGGAATGTTATAAGGTTTAATATTTTCCATTAATGTTCGGTTAATTTCATCAGGATTTTCTTGGTCTGGATGAATCATTGTAAAAATTACACCATCCGCATATTTACCCACAATGTCGGACAGTTCTTGACGACGATTTAGTGCTTTCCCACCCACTACACCAAATATCGCAATCATATGTGAATCCGGATAATACGAACGCAACATAGGGTATAAACTCTCAAAACTTAACTTATTATGCGCATAATCAACTACAATCGTAAGCTTCTTATCTTCACTTTCAAAAAACTCCATCCGACCAGGCACATGAATATTTTCTAAGGATTTTTGAACAAAATGAATAGGGATATCTAAAGCTGACGTCGCCGCAAGTGCTGCTAGCGCATTTTCAAAGTTAAACGTTCCAGGCATTCCGACATAAAAATCATTTATTTCATCTTTCATACTGACTTCAAATCGAGTAGCTAAACGATTACTTTCAATCGGAACCCCATAAAAATCCGCTTCACTATTTTGTTTACTGTAAGTGGATACCAATTCACAGTTTTGGGTGTATACTAAAATTTGCTCAAAAGCATCGGAATCTGCATTAATTACGGCTTTCTTTGTTTGTTTAAACATCCGCATTTTAGATTCAAAATAATCTTCAAAGTCCTTATGTTCACGTGGACTAATATGATCCTTTGAAATATTTAAAAATACACCCACTTCAAACTGGATACAATCCACTCGATTGTATTTTAAAGCCTGACTAGAAACTTCAATCACCATAAATTCCAAACCTGCTTGAACTGCATTCGCTAAATAGCGTTGCAGTGGTATGGCTTCTGGTGTGGTATTCGAAGCCGGATATTCAGCCAAACCATCGAATACTTTAATCGATGAAATCAAGCCACTTTCTTTTTTACCTTGCTCTTTTAAATAAGCATCAATAATGGTCTTAATAAAATGTGTAGTGGTTGTTTTTCCTTTTGTCCCTCCAACAGCAATAATTTTTAGCTGTTTGCTTGGAGAATTAAAAAAGAAATCAGCCAATTCAGGCATCGCTTTTCGAATATCTGTAACAATTAAGCCAGGAATCGCGTTCGCTAATTCATATTTTTGTTCGCTCACATAGCCAATCGCTCCACGTTTGATGGCTTCTTTCAAATAATCTTCTTTAAAACCAATCCCTTTACATATAAATAACGTTCCTGGAATCACTTCTTTTGAGTTGTAAGAAATATCTTTTACAATCCCATCAGAAAATAAAGATAAATTTTCATCTCTTAAATAATTTAATTGCGACAAAAATGTTTTGTATTCGGATAGATTATACTGTTTCATACGACTGGTCACCCTTAATCTTTCTAAGTTATAATATTTTCGAGTAAATATATTCGGTGTTTTTGAATATATCTGTGCACTTTAAACACTGCTTTAAGTTTAACACAATCTTTGCCTTTGTAATATTATTTTATTCAATCATTTTGTTATCAAACCAAACAATATAAAAACCTCACATCAATAACGATGTGAGGTTTTAAGGGAGAAATAGTTTTGCTTAACCTATGAATTAAGTATAGGGATTACTTAAGTGAATGTGCAAAAGATATGCTTACAGATTCAAAATTAGGAAGTTTAGTTAGTTACAAAGCTCTAAAAATTATATCAACTCTAATTTTTTAAGTCCTTTATATATGCCATCTTCTGTCACATCCGCTGTCACATAATCAGCAACAGCTTTTAACTCGTCTCGCCCATTGCCCATGGCGACACCCACATTTGCGAACTCCAACATTTCAATGTCGTTCAAACTGTCACCAAAAGCGACTGACTGGGATTGATTCAAGTCAAAGTGCTCTAAAATCTTTTGCATGCCTGTCGCTTTGTGCGAACCTTTCATTAGAGCTTCACCTAAAACAGGCGTGGCTCTAGTGATGTGTAAATCTGGAAACCGTTTTTGGTAGAAGGTATCTTTTGTTTCATCTGTATGTAAATAAGCGATCAAAACATCTTTATTTTCGTACCGAATTCGTGGAAGCGGCTTTTCAGACATATGTTTAAATAATTTTAGTGTCACCTCATCATCTAACTCCACTAAATGCGTGTAAACGTAGGTGAGAAAATCAGGGTCCATCATTTCAGCCATAAAGGTATTGCCGATCACCTCGTCTTCTGTTTGTAAAAAAGCGCGGTCACCTTGTTTGTAACTTTCTTCAATTAACCCTTCCAACAAATCTGTCGGCAACGGATTTGTATAAAGAACCTCGCCATCTGCCACAATATGTTGTCCATTCATTGAAATATAATTTTCAATCGCCAATTCTTCCGCAACGGCCCGTAGCATCTCCGGCGGGCGACCGGTTGAAATAACTGGCACATGACCGTTTTCCTTCAGTAAACGAATCCCCATTTTAGTCGATTCTGGTAGATGATTCGTGGGCGTCACTAAAGTCCCATCAATATCAAAAAACACAATTTTTCCCATGCATTCCCTCCTCTTAAAAATAAATTCTCTCTTTATAATATATGATTTAGGTTTTTTTGGGAAATGTAAGCCTTAAAAACAAAAAAGAGTCTACAAGCTAGACTCTTTTTAAGACATACGTTTATTAAACGATACGCAGCTTTAAATCCATCAAGCGGGATTTTTGGGCTTTCCAAATATATTGTGCAAGGAGAAAGTCCACCATGCTATGCACTAATGTACCTACTCCAACAAGTAAGAAAACCGTATAGAAAAAGCCTTGTGAATTATCGAGGCCTAAGCCCCCATAGAAAAAAACGGTGACTACCAAGGTCTCCCCTAGGGCATGAATAAGAGCGATACTAAAAGAAAACAATTGGCTTTTCACTTTTGAATCGTCGATTGTATCCATCAGGTTTCGGCTTTCGATGATTTTCGCACCGACCACAGCAAAAATGACTTGGCTCAATGCTCGTAATACAACAATAATCGGAAAGCCTGCAAGAAAGAAACCCAAAGTCGCCCCTAACGCGACAATTCCTGCAATACTTGGTGAAAAAAACATGGCAATAAATATGGGCACATGACTAGCTAAGGTAAAAGATGCAGGCCCAATCACAACTTTTACGGGCATAACGATCGGAATAATAATAGCAATAGCCATAAGTAAGGCGGTAATTGTCAGTAGCGTTGTATTAGATTTTGAATTCAATTGATTTACTCTCTCCTTTTACTTTACAGGTGTCTTGACACCTAAATAGTAAAGGATTCACATCTAATTGTCAATTGCTTTTGTAGAGATACCCTTTTTCGTCTAATTTCTCTTCAATTCTATCCAACTGTTCCATCGTGTCAGCTGCTATGGTGTGCATATGCACACCTTCTGTTAATTCCGACAACAAAGAGGTTTCGCCTTTTTTTACTTTCTCATTAAAATGTTTAGCGTCCGCTTGAGTAAATATATTTAAAGCACCCGTAATTTCTCCATAAATTGGATGATCAATGGAAACATCGATGACCTTTCCACCATTTACTACGATTGTATTTATTTCATCTACTGTCTCATCAATTGAATGTTTACACGCAAATTTCCGTTTCACTTCATTTGAACTTGATGCCCACTCTTTCTGAAGTAAATACCCTTTAGGGGTCGATAAGATTTCGTGACCCGCTGCACGTAATAACGCAATATCCCCAACAATAATCTGTCGGCTCACTGAAAACTTTTCTGCTAACTTTCTAGCGACAATCGGCTGATTGCTTTGTTCTAATTCATTTAAAATACTTTTTTGTCTTTTATCTACTGTCAAAATATCCCTCTTTTCACAATTCTTCGCCTTCATTTTACAAGATTTTCTTCGAAAATGCATGGATTAAAAGGTGCTGAAATTAGTGAGCGATTCTGTAATGATTGTGTTAGAATAGAATGTAATTTATTGAAATGAGGATGATGAGATGTTTAAAAATGAATTAATCGATAGTTCTCAAAAAATTGGCGCGGTCGCTTTGAGCTATATCCCTTTAGGCTTAGCTTCTGGTATTGGCCTTGCTGGCGTAGGTTTTACCCCTTTAGGTATCACGCTGATGAGTGTAATTGCTTTTACGGGTTCGGGTCAATTTATGACAAGTTCAATGGTAGGTTTAGGCGCAAGTGTATCTTCGATTCTTACCTTAAATTTATTTTTAAGTTTACGCATGTCGCTTATGACGTCGAGTTTGTCGCAATACGTACGAGGACGCTCGAAAGGATTTTTGGCTCTCTTTGGTCAAACAACTGCGGACGAAACTTATGGCGTTAATATTTTTCAATTTGAAAACAACCTTGACTGGACGCAAAATAAAGCCTTATATGCGAATGTCATTGCATACTCTGCATGGATTGTTAGCAATTGGTTAGGCGCATTAATAGGTAGTGCTATACATATTCCAATAACAATTATTAACTTTTTTATGACCGCCATGTTTATTAGTCTTATGCTCGCTCAGTTCACTTCACGGACTTATATTATAGCTGGAATATTCTCAGGCATTCTTTCGATTCTTTTAAAAATTATCCTTAAAAGCAATATGGCGCTCGTCTTAGCGGCTATTATTGGTTCATTTGTCGGGTATTATTTGGATACATATAAAGTTCGAAAAACGGGAGGGATGGATTATGGGCGATAATCAGTGGATCTTTATTCTTGGACTGGGGTTAACGACGATGCTTCCAAGGATTGTGCCTTTATTTGCGCTTGAAAATCGAAACCTTTCTCCTTATTTGGTGAAATGGATGTCATATATCCCAGTAACTATTTTTTGTGCCCTCGTTTTTTCAGATATCTTTTTTTGGGACGAACAGTTTGTCTTACATCCGCTGGAAAATCTGAAGTTAATTCCATCGGTTATTGTTGCTTTTATTTCTTTGAAATTAGACAATCTATTTGTTTCCATGATTGTGGGCGTTATCGCAATTACTTTAATGGTCTGGGG
>DAIOTF010000018.1:0-6967 GCA_036752165.1 Atopostipes sp. | reverse complement strand
AAAATGAAAAATAAACTAACTTATGGACTATTTTCAGCTGCATTATTATTAGCAGCGTGTGGAACAACAGAAGAAACACCGGAAGACTCAATGGTAGATGAAGACGTTATTGAAGAACCAGCTGAAGAGCCTGGCGAAGAGCTAGATACAACTGACGATGCAGAAGCTTCAGATGTTTCTATCAAGGCTATGTACTCTGCACCTCATGGGAATCAATCTTTTGCATCCACATTCGTAGTAATGGACGGAGAAACCGTCTTTGATGTAATCATTGACGAATACCAATTTATGTCTGGTGACGATTGGGATGGTGTACCAAATGCAGATGAAACGTTTGGTGAAAAATACAATGAAGAGCTCACACTAGTTAGCAAACGTGAAAATAATGACGACTATTCTGAGATGATGAGCGATATTGCAGGTGCAACTCTTTCTTACAATGAGAACCTAGATGCCATTCAAGATTTCGCTATCGGTAAGACACTTGCAGAAATTGAAGAAGCCATTGCTGAATTAGACGGTCTAGGCGAAGACGATGAAATCGCGGATGTCGTATCCGGTGCAACATTTGCTGATACAAATGGCTACTTACAGTCAATTGTGGACACTGCAAATGATGGTTATGAATTCGTTGGTGCAAGTGACGGAGAATTAGCAAATGCAAAATTAAGTTATTCTTTAGAAGCTCCTCACGGAAATCAGTCTTTTGCGATTGTGGCCGTTTTACATGATGGAGATACAGTACTTGCGGCAGCGATGGACGAATTGCAATTTGTCGATCCTGAATCGTTCGATGGTGTACCAAATAGTGATGAAGCATTTGGTGAAAACTACAACGAAGACGTTGTGTTAGCTTCGAAAATGGAAAACGATGAGGCGTACTCTACCATGATGACAGATATCGCTAGTGCTACAATGAATTACAGCGAAAATATGTTAAGCATTATTGAATTTGCAATTGGTAAAACAGCCGATGAAATTGAAACAGCTGTTGATGAACTTGAAGAATTAGGCGAAGATGATGCGATTGCAGATGTTGTATCTGGCGCAACATTTGTTGATACAAATGGTTATTTACAAGCTATAGTAGATGCAATGGATGAATAAATTAAAATAATTCAACTAAAAAGGTCACATCAATCTGATGTGACCTTTTTTATATGGGCAAAATGATTTATACAAGAAGCAGTCGGAATAGGTTTCCTATACTTTGAAGCTAGCTTAGCCTCGGTTTGAATATGTTTCATTTCATGGTCACGGTAATAATTCATAATCGCAACAGTGTCTGAATACTGGCCGATAATCCGGTCAATTTCTAAATCAAATCCTATCGTGTCAAAAAAATATGGTAAACAAACAATGACTTTTAGCTGGAGTTGCTTCGCTTTTTTATAAATTACTTCCAGTGTCTGCACAAACGAACGCATCACTTCTTTCGGGGATTTTTTAAACGCCGAAAGCAAATACGGTTCAATATCTACCACAACCCCTTCTACGTTTCCTGAATACGCTTTATATCCATCCAGTAATCGCACCGCTTCTATTGCCTCTGGATCCAAAGCCCACTCCGCTTCACCAATCAAAAAATATACGGTGAGTTGATAGTTAGTAGCAACTTTTAAAAAATATTGAATTTGCTGGGAAGTCAATTTGGGTGAAACCATTTGATAGAGATGAGTGATTTTATACTTCATTAACAAGGCACAAGTTTTTTCAGGTTCCATAAATGGAGTATCAAACCAAGAAAAAACAGAGATTGTTTTCACCATTGGATCACCTACTTTTTTAATGTCTTCATTGTACCTTAAAAAAATAAAAAACCCACAAAAGAATATAAAATTCCTTTATGGGCTACTTCTTTAAAAAAATGAATCTTGAATACTTTTACAATAATAGTAAAGCGCACCTGTAACTAAACAATCCTCAATCGCCTGATGCGAGCCTAGTTCAATGCCTAAAAACTCTTTTAGTATAGGCAGTTTGTAATTGGGCAAGCCGACGATACTTTTTCGGGCTAATCTCACGGTATCAATGACTTTAAAGTTCTCATGGTCAATTTCATGGCGTTTAAAATTTTCAAGTAAAAACTTCATATCAAAATTGGCATTGTGAGCGACTATGGTTTCACCTTTTAAAAAGTCATGCAATTCGTGCAATGACTGTTCAATTGGTGGAGCTCCCATAACCATTTCTGTAGAAATGCCAGTGAGTTGTGTAATTTTCCATGGAATCGGGTAAAACGGTTCAGCAAAGCGCTCAAAACGAGCCACTTCTTCTCCGTCTCGGTATTTAACGGCACCGATTTGAATAATCTCATGGTGTTCGGCACTAAAGCCGGTTGTTTCAAAATCGATGACTGTAATATGCTGGTCTAATCTTTGAGCGGCCATTGGCATTCATCCTTTATTTTCAATATCTCTGGCCTATGATTATAACATATTTTCAAGTCTATTCCTATCTTGTTTAACTACTAGACCGGGTTTATCGTTCATATAAATGGATTTATAAATGAGTTGGAACATCCTTCGTTCATATGATTATTTTAGCTGGAAGTTAGACCATTTATCATCCACATAATTTCATCTAACTAGGAGAAATAACTTGATTATAGGAACGTATGTTCTTATAATTAAGAAAAAGAGGAGTGATTGTATGGAAGAAGAGGTTACGTATATTAAAATGACACCGGATCAACTGGGCTATAAAGATCGGGGAATTATGAAATGGCAGGGACTAATTTTGTCCCAACAAGCGGATGCAATTAGAGAAATGAATAAGGCAGAGATGGAAAAGGATCCTGTTCCGAAAGAAAAAATGACAGAAGAGGCAATTTCTGAAGTCTTGCAATTAGCTTATATCAATAAAGATCCGATCATCATGCAAGCGGATATTTTACGAAATGGGCGATTTTATCGCGACATGCATTGCCTGGTGTTAGGCTATGCGGATGATAAAATTTATTTGCGCTTAGCAAGTGGTCGCACAGTACAATGTGAAATGCATCAAATTCGCCACGTAGAATTTATGAATCCGTTGGAGTGGTATGAAAAGATTTAGGCAATAGAAAAAGAGGTAGCTAATTCGCTACCTCTCTTATTCAATGCGATGATTTTTTAAAAATCCATTTCAAGATCCTCTTCTTGCCTGTTACTATATCGCCCATTATTATGTGTCAATACATCTTTAGAAAGCAATTCTCTAAGTTCATCGGCCTGCTTTCTAACCATTCCTGGTATTAAAAAAGCATCAATCAAAACCCAGACACCTAAAACAAATAAAATTAAGAAACCAATAAAAATAAAAGCTGTTAGAAATCCTGTTATAGACGTTACAAATTGAATAATTGCAGCAACCTTACCCTTACTCGCATAAAATCGGTGGGCACCAGTCATTCCTAAGAAAAACCATAATATGTAAGCAACGAGTACACTTTTTTGATTATTTGTAACTTGCTGTTCGACTAAAGATTTTTCTTGCACACTTAATTGATATAATACATTTCATATCCCTCCTGTTCTCTTAATTATTTAAGTATGAATAAATATATGTATATTCACATAGTAGCAAGAAATGATTCATTTATCAATTTACTTTTGATGAATCAGCACCTTTTTCGTAAATAAATCAAGTATTACCCATTTCCACTAATAAAGTATCAAATTAAACAAGGCTATAATTTATTTAGAACCACTATTAAACCTATGCTTTGTATTCATTCGGCAAATTTCATATAAAAAATCGCAGTGAAATCCAAAAAGTTGGATGATTCACTGCGATTTTCTTATGAGTATTTGTTCTCACTCATTTAGTATTCAATTTCCTTATTGCACAAGTCCTAAATACGGAGCTAGTCCGATAATGATTCCAGCAAGGGCAAGTAAGGTAACCATGATTGGGACCATGAATTTCAAATACCGGTCATATGGTAAACTAACCAGCTCAAGTGACCCCATCAGTGTAGCGCCTGGATATAAGGAAGATACGAAGTTCACTCCGGCTACGAACGCACTAATTAAGATGATTTGTCCGCCTGCACTTCCTAAGCTACTTCCCACGAATAAGGCTGCTGCAACTGCTCCTAAAATAGGCATCGTGATTCCAGCTACCCCACTTGTGGATTGCAAGAAGAAACCAATTCCGACGTAAGCCGCCATTGCGATAACCCCAAAAATCCAAATTGGTACATTCGATAAGGCGTTTGAAATCCAGTAAATAAAGGTGATTGACATACCTTCTGAAGAATCCCCCATGATAATCGCTACCCCTCGGGAAATCGCTAGAATCAAAACGACTCCTAATAAGTCTTTCACCCCATCGATAAAGACATCGATAAATTCAGTTTCTTTCATTCGGTTAATGAACAATAGTAACAACGAACCCGTTAAGAATAAGAATGCAAATTCGTTAAAGTACCACGTTCCGAAAGGCGAAATATGCGAAGCGCCTAAAAGTGTGCCTAGGAATGGAATTTTCGCTAAGCCATAAATTGGCGCATTTACAATATCAGCCACTCTCGTTCCAAGTAAATCTTCCCATGGAATAAAACCGATAATCATTAATACAATAATCACAATAAATACCGCAACAGAGGCTTTACGACGACCAGTAAATTCAGGAAGTGAGCTTTCTTCATCCGCTAAGGTATTAATTGAATCTATGCCATGAACAACTGATTTTGTTTTGTCTTCTTTCACTTTGTTTGCGTAACGGATTAAATAAGCCGTTCCAACAACATATAAAACAACAAAGACGACAAGACGTAGAACAATCCCTGATCCGATTGATAATTCAGGGTTTCCGATTGCAGAAACAGCAGCACCTGTTGAGAAGGGGTTCACTAAACTTGACATGTTTCCGATGGTTGCTCCAATAAAGAGCACGCCTAATCCCACAATGACATCATACCCAGCAAGCACGAAAGTTGGCACAATAACGACTACAAACGCTACGATTTCTTCCCAAAAACCAAAAGCTGTTCCTAAAATCGCAAAGGCAAAGGTCATAATCGCAATGAGTAGACCTCCTTTAAATTTGTCTAAAAGTGCACCAATCCCCGCTTCTAATGCCCCCGTATAATTCAGTACGGATAAGAATCCACCCGCTACTAAAATTCCAATCCCGACGTCAGCGGCAGCTTGGAAACCTTCAATAGGCGCAATGAGTAAATCCCATAAACCAAAGGGCTGTAAACCTTCCCCTTGTAAAATATCCCCTTCGCCTGAGAAAATAGCATTAAAGACAATTTCACCTGTTTCAGGATGAACAACGGATTGAGGTACAAAGTAAGAAAGAGCCGCTGTAAAGATTAACACAATAACAACAATCGTATAAGCCGTTGGTAATTTAAACTTTTTCATTATTCTTTCTCCTCGACTACCAAGTTCATAAAGGCTTCGATGTAAATTTCCATCGCTGTTTTCATGTCCTCGATAATAATATTTTCATTTGGTTCATGCTCAGTTTCAACTTTTCCTGGCAGTAATGGACCAAATGCCACAATATTATCCATTGCTCGCGCATAAGTTGCACCACCGCTTAAGCGAGGCTCAGATTCCATATCACCGGTTACTTTTTGATACGCATCCATTAATTGACGAACCAATGTTGAATCACGCTCGATGTGTACAGAAGGTAAGTAATCATAATCTTCAACTCGTACACCGTGCTTCTCACCAACTTCTCGTAAACCTTCGTCCATAAATTCTTTGGTGTAGCTGACTGGGAAACGCATATCAATTCCAACTTTTTGCGAATTTTCTGTAAACGTCACATTTCCAACTGTTAACATTAATTTGCCTGAAGCGTCGTCTTCGACAATGCCGTAAAGTCCTTCACCATTTGAATTGGCTAAACAATCGACAATGAAATCAATCATTGTATTGCGTTTGCCTGCTTTATGAAGAGCTTGTGCGGCATAGACAATCGCATTTTCCCCTTCATCCGCAGCCATCGCATGAACCGCTTTACCATATACAACTAAGTCATCTTCGACTCGTTTATACGTATGCCCCAACTCTTTTAGAGCGTCTTCAACTGCTTCATCATAGTCAACACGGGCTTGTTCCGGAACGGCATTTAACGGACCGCCACCTTCTAGTCGGATATCTGAGTCCTCTTCCGTATGAAGGTAGTATTCGATCAGCCCTTTTTCTGCATAGTTTAGTGGGAACGATGAATCTGGTGTGAAGCCCATGGATGGCAATTCTTCTTTTGCTGTATAAGCTTCCATACAACGCCATAAAGACTCTTCGTCTGTTCCGAAAATAAAGCGTACACGATGCGTTAAATTGTAGCCCTCATCTAAAATTCCTTTTAAAGCATACATTGCCGCAAGCATCGGCCCTTTGTCATCAGAAGTTCCACGACCATAAAGTTTGCCTTCACGTTCTGATAATTCAAACGGATCGCTTTCCCAATTTTCTAAATCTCCCGCTGGTACGACGTCTACGTGTCCCAAAACACCAAACAAGTCGTCCCCTTCACCTATATCTGCATAACCATAGTAACCTTCAGGGTCGATGAATGTTTCAAACCCCATCTTTTCCGCAATCTCCAAAGCCGCTTCTAAAGCACCCTGAACGCCTTCGCCAAATGGTTTTTGCCCTGATTCATCAAGCACACTTGGAAAAGAAATCAGCGTTTTTAAATCCTCTTGATACTTTGGAAAAAACTCATCAATGATATTTCTAATTTCCATTGATTGACACTCTCCTTTATTTATTCGTCATTTTTGTAAGTGATTTAAGCACTTACAAACCACTCTCTATGATATCAAATATCTCGTCAAATAAAAAGTTGTTTTACGATGTGTTAATCATTAGAGAAACTTCATTTCACTTTAATAAAAACCACCTTCTTCTCAGATTTATTTCTGAAAAGAAGGTGGTTTCTATACTTATGTTTTACGCGTAGTCATCATTTTGACAATGAGTGTAATCAATGCCCAAAGAGCCGCTGCAATCGGCCA
>DAIOTF010000017.1:2893-24528 GCA_036752165.1 Atopostipes sp. | reverse complement strand
GAAAAAGAAGAAGCAGAGTGGGATTATTACTTAAAAGGTATTGCTGAAAAATATCCAAATATTCAATATTTATATGGAACAATTCGCAATTCCATCAATCCAAATAGCTATGAAATGTTTGGTTATATATGGGATGCAAAAGAAGAAAAAGGTGCTATTTCAAAACAATATAATAATCATACTGTAATTGATCGAGTGGGTAGTGGAGATAGTTATACGGCAGCAGTTCTTGATGGCATTATTCGCAAAAGACCGCTTGAAGAAATCGTGGAGTTTGGGATGTCTGCCTCAGCATTGAAACATACTGTATATGGTGATGTGAATCCATTCAGTCGCGAAGAAATAACAAGTTTTATGTATAATACTGGTGATGTCATTCGATAATTAGTAAAATAGAGATAATTGTAAGATGACTGTTGCTTAAAAAATGGGTGTGAATATTCAGAAAAAGATTAGGTTTCCTATGAATGTTATCTTTTCAATGAAGAATAAAGTCACTGTACCCATTTTTTTTATAAAAAAATAAAGTAACCATCTGACGACATTAGTGAGAGGAAGTAAAAGTTGTGGAACTACCATTAGTAGATAGGACGGCAGAGTCCATCGTCAATTATATTAAAGAAAATCGTTTAGAGGCGGGTGATAAACTACCGAATGAACATGATTTGGCACTGAATTTGGGAGTAGGGAGAAGTACTTTAAGAGAAGCTGTTCGCTCCCTTGTCTCACGGAACATCCTAGAAGTGCGTCAAGGTTCGGGAACATATGTGAGTCAAAACATCGGGATCGGTGAAGATCCACTCGGTTTTTCGTTTGTGGAAGACTCTTTGAAGTTAACAGAAGATTTGTTTGCACTACGCTATATATTAGAACCGGAAGTGGCTATGCTCGCCGCGCAATACCGCACAGAAGAAGAAGTTGAAGAGTTAGAACGCGTGCAAAAAGAAATTGAGAACACAATTGATATCACAGACCATAAACATTTTGAGTTAGATATTGAGTTTCATTCAATTATAGCTCAAATGAGTCGAAACATCGCAATGAATCATTTGATTCCAGTTGTCAATCACTCAATCACACTTTACAACGAGTACTACACAAACGAGCAGAGTAAAGCTCAGACGACTGAATCCCATCAAGAAATTGTGGAGGCAATACGTGAAGGTAACCCGATTCAGGCGAAGTATGCGATGCAAATGCACATTGCCAATAACCAACGAGTGCTCGAGATGAATCGGAAAGAAAAAGAAAGCGCACAAATTGTTTAAAGGATTGTATGAAAACACTAGCATAAAGGAATAAAATGTGCTATATTATGAGTAAGTCATCAGACGACTTTTAAAAGCCTTATCTAAAGGTTGTCTCAATATAAGGAGGAAGTCAGAAATGGGAAATGTTTTAACTACAATGACAGACAATTATATCTTCGCAGTTATCCGTGGTAAAACGGAAGAAGATGGTTTCAACATTGCTAAAGCATCGGTTGAAGGTGGAATTAAGAATTTAGAATTAACATTTAGTACTCCAAATGCTGCTAAGGTCATTAAAGACTTAGTAGAAGAATATAAAAACGACGATTCAGTAGTTGTGGGAGCGGGTACAGTTATGACACTTGACCTTGCTAAAGAAGCACACGAAGCAGGTGCTGAATTTCTAGTGAGTCCACATTTTTCACCAGAAATTGCTGAATATGCTCGCGAAGTGGGTACTTACTACATGCCAGGCTGTGGAACAGTGACTGAAGTAGTAAACGCTATGAATGCTGGGTGCGAGATCATTAAAGTGTTCCCAGGTGGAATTTTAGGGTCAGGATTTATTAAAGATGTTCACGGTCCTATTCCAGAAGCTAAACTAATGCCGTCCGGAGGAGTTTCTTTAGATAATATTGCAGAATGGAAAGCAAATGGCGCTGTATCAGTTGGTGTAGGAAGTGCACTAAGTAAAGACGTTGCAGAAAAAGGTTACGAAAGTGTAACTGAAAACGCTAAAGAATTTGTTTCTAGACTACAAGCTTAAGAAAAGAGGAGTAATGGTATGACGTTTAACGATGAAAATTTTATGCTACAAGGTGAAGCTTCTAAAAAGCTTTACGAAATAGCAAAAGAACAACCTATTTTTGACTACCACTGCCACTTAGAACCACAAGCAATTTATGAAGATAAGCCATATGAAAACATTGTTGACTTATGGTTAGGTGGAGACCACTACAAATGGCGCTTAATGCGTGCAAATGGAGTAGCGGAAAAATACATTACTGGGGATGCTTCGAATGAAGAAAAATTCCAAAAGTGGGCTGAGACAGTAAGTCTTGCCTTTGGTAATGCTTTATACCACTGGAGTCATTTAGAAATGCGTGATGTTTTTGGAATCGAAGACGTAATCACAAAAGATAACTGGAAAGAACTTTATGACCAGATGAATGATTTTATTCAAGAAAATGAATTAAGTCCTCGTGATTTAATTAAAAAATCAAATGTAAAATACATTGGTACAACTGACCATCCACTTGATGATTTAGAGTGGCACAAAAAAATTAAAGCAGACGACTCTTTTGATACAGTTGTTGCACCGACTTTCCGTCCGGATGAAGCTTATGTGAGCCATGCAAACTTTGCAGGATTCGCAGAAAAACTAGCCGAAAAAACAGGGAAAGAGATTACGGATTATGCTTCTTTCATGGCAGCTATGGAAGATCGTATTCAATACTTTGCTGAAAATGGTGCTCGTGCGAGTGATATCAGTTTAGACGGTATAGTTTATGAAGAGACAAATGAAGAAACGTTAAACGATATCTTCAACAAAGCTATAAAAGGCGAAGAATTAACGAATGAAGAAGTTGTTCAATGGCAAACAGAAGTATTTGTTGAATTAGCACGTTTATACAAAGAAAATAACTTTGTAACATTAGTTCACTTTGGAGCAGTTCGTAACAATAACTCCCCTTACTCAGATAAACTTGGACCAGATAGTGGATTTGACTCAATGGGTGATCAAACAGGATTTGCAAACGGATTAAACGCAGTTCTTGATCGTTTAGCTCGTGAAGGTAACTTACCAAAAATGGTATGGTTTAACTTAAACCCAGCATACAACACAGTTCTTGCAAACACATTAGCAAATTACCAAGCAAACGATGAGGGAATAGCTGGTAAAATTCAATTTGGTGCTGGATGGTGGTTTAACGATACGAAACTAGGTATGATTGACCAAATGAACGTTTATGCAGATCAAGGAATCCTCGCTCACTTTATCGGTATGTTAACAGACTCAAGAAGTTTCTTGTCATTCCAACGACATGATTACTTCCGTCGTATCTTAGCTTCTTATATTGGTAAATGGGTAGATGAAGAGGAAATTCCAAACGACGAAGCGTTATTACGTCCATTAATTGAAGGTATTTGCTACACAAATGCATTTAATTATTTTAATTAAATAGTAAATAAAAAATCAAGCATAAAGGAGAACAATAATTATGTATATGACTTTTAGGTGGTACGGTGAAGACGATCCAGTAACATTAGAAAATATTCGTCAGATTCCGACAATGCGTGGAATCGTTTCAGCTATTTACGATATCCCAGTAGGTGAAGTTTGGCCTCTAGAAAGAATTGAAAAGTTAAAGAAAACAGTTGAAGATGCAGGATTAGAATTATCGGTTATTGAATCTGTTCCAGTGCCAGAAGATATTAAATTAGGTTTGGATACTCGTGACGAATTAATCGAAAACTACGCACAAACAATTCGTAACTTAGGTAAGGCCGGAATCGAAACGGTATGTTATAACTTCATGCCAGTATTTGACTGGACACGTTCAGATTTAGCTTATGAACTAGAAGACGGATCAAATGCTTTAATCTTTGATGAAGAAGAAGTCAAGAAAATGGATCCTCGAACATTATCTCTTCCAGGTTGGGACGAAAGTTACACATCTGAAGAAATGAACGAAATCATGGACATGTATGAAGATGTTTCAACAGAAGATTTATGGGACAACTTAACATACTTTATCGAAAGAATAATTCCAGTTGCTGAAGAAGCAGGCGTGAAGATGGCAATCCACCCGGATGACCCTCCTTACTCAATCTTTGGTTTGCCAAGAATTATTACTGGAAAAGATGCAGTTGAGCGCTTCTTAAACATTGTTGATAGCCCGAATAACGGAATTACAATGTGTGTAGGTTCATACGCTTCAGATCCTAAAAACGATACAATTGATATCCTACGTTATGCTTTAGAACGCGAACGTGTAAACTTTATGCACGCTCGTAATATTAAGTTAACTGGTGAAGGTCGTTCGTTTGAAGAGTCAGCTCACCCAACAGAGTACGGTTCAATTGATATGTACGAAGTCATTAAAGCATTAAGTGATTATGACTGGAAAGGCGCAATTCGTCCTGACCATGGTCGTATGGTTTGGGGAGAAACTGGTCGCCCAGGATACGGTTTATATGACCGTGCTTTAGGCGCAACATACCTATCAGGATTATGGGAAGCTGTTCGTAAAGTAGACGGCAAAGAGTACATCGAAAAATAATTATTTTAAATCAGGCAAGGTCGCTTACTTATAAGCGACCGTTGCTTGCTTATGAAAGTTATTAAAAAGGAGCGAATTACAAATGGTAAAAAGAGAAATCGAATTTACAGATAAAGTAGTTGTGGTTACAGGTGCAGGTGGAATCATTTGTGGAAAGATTGCTGAAGAATTTGCAGCTGCAGGAGCGAAAGTAGCTTTATTAGACTTAAATAAAGATGCAGCTCAAGAATATGTAGACGCAATTGAAGCAAATGGTGGAACAGCTAAAGCATATGAAACAAACGTTTTAGATAAAGAAATTCTAGAAGCAGTTCGTGAAGAAATCTTAAATGATTTTGGTCCAACAGATATCTTAATTAACGGTGCAGGGGGTAATAGCCCACACGCGACAACAGATAACGAATACCATGAAGAAGGATTAGCTGAAGACGTTAAAACATTCTTTGATTTAGATCAAAAAGGAATTGAATTCGTATTCAACTTAAATTACCTAGGTACGTTACTACCTACTCAAGTATTTGCTCAAGATATGATTAACCGTGAAGGTGCAAATATCATTAATATTGCAAGTATGAACGCATTTACACCACTAACAAAAATCCCTGCATACTCAGGTGCTAAATCAGCTATCGCAAACTTTACTGAATGGTTAGCGGTTCACTTCTCAAAAGTTGGAATCCGTGCGAACGCTATTGCTCCAGGTTTCTTAGTTACACATCAAAACCGTGATTTAATGTTTAACGAAGATGGAACAGCAAAACCTCGTGGAGAGAAAATTCTTAACGGAACACCAATGAGCCGTTTCGGTGAACCAGAAGAAATGGTTGGTGGAGTATTCTTCTTAGCAAATGAAGAATTAGCGAGCTTTGTAAACGGTGTTGTATTACCAATTGATGGTGGATTCAACGCATTCTCAGGAGTTTAATTAAAAGAAATAAATCTTTAATTTTCAGGAGGAAATAAAATGGCGAGTAACGAGAGCGTTACTACAAATCAATCCCCAGTAGAACAAAATAAACCACCTTTCGGGATAAAAGATAAAATCGGATATATGTCTGGAGATTTAGCAAATAACTTAACTTTCCAATTTGCGAGTCTATTCTTAATGGTTTTTTATACAGAGGTTTGGGGAGTTAACCCGGCCGTAGTTGGTACATTATTTGCCGTCTCACGAATTGTAGATGCATTTACAGATGTGAGTATGGGAGTGCTTGTCGATAAAGTACCTGCAAGAGAAGACGGAAAATTCCGACCATGGATAAAATGGGTCATGGGTCCGATAGCCATCGCAAGTTTTTTAATGTACCAAACGGGACTTTCAGATGCTTCGATGACTGTGAAAATTGTTTACATGTATGTTACCTATATTTTATGGGGAAGTTTCACTTATACAGCGATTAATATTCCTTATGGATCAATGGCATCCGCTCTAACGCCAAATCCAAATGAGCGTACAGAATTATCCATTTGGCGTACACGTGGTCAAGTGCTCGGACAAATGTTTGTTGGAGTACTAACTCCATTACTAATTTATACGGATGGAAACGCTGTAAAACAAGATTCTACCTTTACGTGGGTTGCGGGTATATTTTCTATACTCACACTTGTGTTTTACTGGATGACTTACTCATTTACGACAGAGCGTGTAAAGATTGACGAAGTGGAACAGACAGATGAAGAAAGTGGAATTAGTGGTTTCTTCAAAAAAATGGGAAACTTAATTTCTCAAAAATCACTATTATCAATTACAGGAAGTTCTATTTTTCTATTAATGACACTTATCTTAATGAGTTCAATGTACAATTATCTTTTCCCTCATTATTACAACTATTCAGATGCGATTTCTATAATTAGTTTCTTAAACCCAATTATCGTATTTGTGATTGTGTCGCCTATTGCATCAAAATTTGGACAACAATATGGTAAAAAAGAAACAGCAACAGCTGGTTTACTTTTAGGTGCGCTAGTTTATTTCGCCATCTACTTTATTGAACCGCAAAATGTATGGGTATATATTGCGTTATCATCTATAGCTTATGCGGGTCTATCAATCTTTAACGCTTTAGTATGGGCGATGATTACAGATGTTATTGATGATATTGAAGTAAAAACAAAATCACGTGATGATGGGACAGTCTATGCGATTAACTCATTTGCTCGTAAGATTGGACAAGCTTTAGCTGGTTTAGTTGCTGGTTATGCCTTGGCATATACAGGTTACCAAACAGCCACTGGTGGAGAAGTCGTTACACAAACAGCCGAAACTATTTCTGGAATCTTTACGATTTCTACTTTAGGACCAGCTGTTGGATTTTTAATTACGGCACTATTCGTATGGTTTGTATACCCACTAAATAAAAACATAACATTAGAAAACCAACAAATTCTTGAAAAGCGAAAAGGTAGTAGTGTGGAATAAGAATAATAATTAACTGAATAAGAAAGGGCGGATTCAATGAGTGAATATATTTTTGCAGTCGATTCAGACGGTTGTGCAATGGATACGATGACTTACAAACATGAGTTATTTTTTGGACCTTTAGCGGCAGATAAATTTGAAGTTAAAGACCGAGAAACTTTCCAAAAAAATTGGGAAGACATCAACCTTTATACAACAACTCGTGGAGTGAACCGATTTGAAGGACTTGTTTTAGGACTACAATCTGTGAACTATGATGGAATGAACGTAGATAACTTATACCGTTGGGTAGAAGAAACAGATTCATTATCAAACGATTCTCTTGAAGCTGAAATTGAGAAACATAATTCAGAAGATTTAAAATTAGCACTAGAGTGGTCAATCGCAGTTAACGATAATGTGGCGAAAGCTGAAGGGCACGATGAACCTTTTGAAGGTGCATTAGATGGATTAGCTAAAATGGCTGAACTAGGTACTGTTTATGTTGTAAGTTCAGCGAACCGAGAAGCAGTTGAAGATGAATGGACACGTCACGGCTTAATGGATCACGTGGATGACTTATACTGTCAAGACCGTGGTAAAAAAGCAGACGTCCTTGCTGGTTTTATTGCTGATGGAACTGACCCACACCATATTATTATGGTAGGCGATTCACCGGGTGATTTAGAAGCGGCAGAAAAAAATGGTACTTGGTTCTTCCCAATTATTGTGGGGAATGAAAAAGCATCATGGGAAGATTTCCGTGAAAATGTTGCGGATAAATTTGTAAATGGTGAGTTTACTCAAGAAGACCATGATCAATATATAGAGAAATTCTGGAACAATTTAAAAAAATAATTAATAGGAGGATTTGAATAAATGACAAACTTAGTAGATTTAACTAAGAAGCCATATAATTTAGATCAAGAGGCTATTGACTGGATAGAAGATACAATTTCAAACATGTCTATAGACGAAAAGATTGGTCAATTATTTGTTAATATGGGTGCTGAACGATCAGAAGAATACTTAACAGGTGTTCTAGATGAATACAAAATTGCAGCAGTTCGTTATAACAAAGGACCTGCATCTGAAGTTTATGACCAAAACTATATCCTACAAACAAAATCTAAAATTCCTTTGCTAATCGCAGCGAACACAGAAGCTGGTGGAGACGGTGCAGTTACGGACGGAACAAAGATCGGTGACGAAATTAAAGTTGCTGCAACAAATGATCCAGAATATGCTTACAAACTAGGTAAAATTTCTGGGGTTGAAGCTTCAGCTGTTGGATGTAACGCATCATTTGCTCCAATCGTTGACTTATCTCAAAACTGGAGAAACCCAATTATCGCAAACCGTACTTGGGGTTCAAACACAGACCAAGTGCTAGAATTAAGTCTAGAATATATGCGTGGAATTATGGAAGAAGGAATTATTCCATTTGCGAAACACTTCCCAGGTGATGGTATTGACGAGCGTGACCACCACTTATCTTACGCATCAAACCGTCAAACAAAAGAAGAGTGGATGGAAACATTTGGCCGTATTTACAAAGGATTAGCAGATGCTGGTCTTCCAGGAATCATGGCTGGACACATTCACTTACCAAATGTTGAAAAAGAAATGCATCCTGACCGTGAATTAGACGAAATGCTACCAGCATCATTAAGTAAAACATTACTTGATGAATTGCTACGTGGTGAATTAGGTTATAATGGTGCAATCGTTACAGATGCTTCTCACATGGTTGCGATGACAGCAGCAATGCCTCGTCGTGAAATGTTACCTACAGCTATCGAAGCTGGATGTGACTTGTTCTTATTCTTTAACGATCCAGATGAAGATTTCCAATGGATGAAAGAAGGATACGAAAACGGTTTATTAACTGAAGAGCGTCTACATGATGCATTACGTCGTACTTTAGGATTAAAAGCTAAATTAGGCTTACACACATTCGAAGGTCGTCGTGAAGAAATCATGCTAGAAAAAGAAGAAGCTTTAGCTTTAATTAATACTGAAGAGCACAAAGCAGTTGCGGATGAAGTAGCTGACAAAGCAATTACTTTAGTAAAAGATAAGCAAAAAGATATCTTCCCTGTTACTCCAGAGCGTTACAAACGTGTATTAATCGTTGACGTTGAAGGCCACAAGGGTGGATTCGGTGCAATGATTGCTGGAGACAAGAAGCGTGCTTCAGATACAATGAAAGAAATTTTAGAAGCGCGTGGACACGAAGTGACAGTTTGGGAATCAACTGAAGAGCGAATTATGCAATTACCAAAAGAAGAACAAGCAGCAGCAATTGCTAACGTATACGCTCAGAAACAACCAATCTCAAACCTAACAGATAACTACGACTTAATCTTGAACTTAGTCGATGTCAACTCAGGTGGTACGGTACAACGTATTGTATGGCCAGCTGCAAAAGGTACACCAGATCAACCATTCTACGTACACGAAGTACCAACAATTGTTGTATCGATCCAACACGCATTCGCATTAGCAGACATGCCTCAAGTTGGAACATACATCAACGCGTATGATGGTATGCCAAATACTTTAGAAGCATTAGCTGCTAAATTAGCTGGTGAATCTGAATTTACAGGTGTATCTCCAGTTGACGCAATGGTTAGCGAATTAATGGATACAGCTATCTGGCGTGAATCAACTTATTAAGCTTTATTAAGTTCTACCCCTAATATCATATAAATATAAACTTCCAAAAAAGGGATGTCTAGCTAAAAAGTGCTAGGCATCCTTCTTTTAATTTCTAAATAAAAATTATAACCAATTTTGTTTCTATAAGTCAAATGGCAACACTTGATAAGATGAGCTAATAGTTTTCACAATTTAGATTAATTTTACAGGAAAATAATTAACGGTTATAGTATATACAACAAATGTAAGCGCTTGTAACGAATGGGGTAAGCGTTTATAAAAAAATATAAAGGGGACTGAATAATGAATTTCGACTGGATTAAAACGAGAGCAATCACGCACAAAGATAAGGTGGCAATTATTGACCCACTAAAGAAAACGGAGTGGACATATGAGCAACTAAATATTCGTGCAGAGAATCTAGCCAATCAAATGATTCGTGACGGTGTAAAAAAAGGTGATCGTATCGGAGTGAACGTACCAAACGATGTAGCGATTCTAGATTTTTTATTTGCTTCCATTAAAATTGGGGCAGTATTTGTGCCGTTAAACTGGCGTTTAAAACCAATAGAAATTGAAGGCGTTATCAAAAATGCTGGAATCGAATATATTGCCTATGCAGATAACCATGTAGAACGATTAACGAACTTGCCGAAAGAATATCTGAAGTATAACGTAGATGAAGAAGAATATAATACAATTGTCGATCCTTCAGAACATGAAGCATTTGTTAGTGTGGATAATGAATTAGAAGATATGGCCATGCTTATTTACACAAGTGGTTCTACAGGAACACCTAAAGGAGTTATTCATACTCACCAATCTTACTTAAACAATATTTACAATGAAATCTTATCTTGGAACTTAACACAAGATTATACTACGATTGCGAGTGCACCAATGTTCCACGTTGTAGGTTTTATTGATATCGTCTTACCAGTATTAATGGCTGGTGGAACAGTTGTTCTACAAAGATACTTTGATCACTTACAAATTAATAAGTTAATTGCAGAATACAAAGCAAATATTTTAGTTATGATTCCGGCGATGTACTTTGGTATGATTTTCGATCCAGAGTTTACACCTGATCAATGGGATAGTGTGGAGATGTTTGTAGCAGGAGGTTCAGCACCATTACCTGCAGTTCAAGAACATTTCAAGAAGTTAGGTAAAATAATCGTTAATGGTTACGGCTTAACAGAGGCTCCATTAGTAACGTATAATTCACCGGAAGCAGCAATGGAACATGAGGAATCTATTGGCCGACCAGTAATGAATTTAAAACATAAAATTGTTGATGAGAACATGAATGAAGTTCCGTTAGGGGAAATGGGAGAGTTACTCATTAAAGGCGTAAACGTAACGCCAGGGTACTATAAATTACCGGAAGAAAATGAAAAAGCATTTGTTGATGGCTATTTCCGTACGGGAGATTTAGCAACTGAAAATGAAAAAGGCGAATTAACCATTGTAAACCGTCTAAAAGAGTTAATCATTACAGGGGGAGAAAACGTCTTACCGTCAGAGGTTGAAGCCGTATTAAACAAACATCCTCTAGTCGCTCAAGGAATTGTAGTAGGTTATGAGAACCCTCAATTTGGTGAGTCTGTAGGAGCCGCAATTGTATTGAATAAAGATGCACAGGGTGCAGATAATTATGAAGAAGTTCTAGATGAATTCATGCTAAAAAACTTAGCGGGTTACAAAACACCAAAACACTATCTAGTACTTGATGAGATTCCGTTAAACTCTACAGCAAAACCTGACCGCTTAGAATTACAGCGTTTAATGAACGAAGATGTAGGCGAGTTAGAACCAAAAGTTTAATGAATAAAAATTAATTCTTATGCTTAACATTAGATGCCGTTATTTTACTATCAGCATAAAAGAGATTAAGCTATGGTTGTAAGCGTGTACAGCACGTAAGAGTAAAAAACAGATCATGGAGGATGAATATGGTTACAAAATTAGAAAATAGAGAAGAACTTTTAAAAGAACTCTATCCAGAAGACGTTCTAAAACTAGCTCATGAACTATCGGATGGAGAAATTGAATTTTTAAGACAGTTAATTGAACTGTTAGAAACTAAATATCGTAAAGATTTAAATAAACACTGGGTTAATGCGACAGTCCCTGAAGGATTCTTCGAAGATATGGGTAAATTAGGTTACTATACAAACCCATTATTATATGAAGGACGCGAAGGGGCATTTGGACCAAGCCAGTACTTCCAATTTTTCTTTGCTTACACTCTAGCCAGATTTGACGTTTCTTTAAATACTCTACTAGGTGTTCACTCAGGCTTAGGATTCAACTCATTCCTATTTGGTGGAAATAAAGAACAACAAGAAAAATATATATTACCATTAGCAACACATGAGTTACGTACTTGTTTCGCTTTAACAGAGCCAGATCATGGTTCAGATGTCGCTTGGGGATTAGAAACTGAAGCGCGTCGTGAAGGCGATAAATGGATTTTAAATGGTGAGAAACGTTGGATTGGTGGAGCAATCGTTGCCGATGTTATTCCAGTGTTTGCTCGTGATGCTGAAACTGGAAAACCTAAAGCTTTCATTGTTCGAAGAGAACAAGAAGGTGTTGATATTAATGTTATTGAAGACAAAATTGCTTTACGAATTGTTCCAAATTGTGACATTAAGTTAACAAACGTTGAAGTTTTAGAAGAAGACCGATTAGAAAACATTAACCGCTTTAGAGATATTGCGAAAATTCTTTACTCAACTCGCGCAGGTGTTGCTTACATGGCAACAGGTGCGATGGCTGGTGCACTTAAAGCGACGATGGAATATGTAAGCCAAAGAGAACAATTCGGTAAGAAGATTACGAATTACCAGTTAGTTCAAGAAAAATTAGCGATGATGCAAGCAAACTTAACAAACGCTATGGCATTATCTGCACGCATTGCGAAAATGCAAGAAGATGGAAATTACGATGAAGTAGTCACTTCAATTGGTAAAATGTCTAACGCATTACGTCTACGTGAAACAGTAGCTATGGGACGTGGAATTACAGGTGGTAACGGTATATTAGTTGAAAACGACATCGCAAGATTCTTTAACGATGCAGAAGCTATTTTCACATATGAAGGAACACACGAAATTAATGCTTTAGTTATCGGACGTGCGATGACAGGTGAATCCGCGTTTAATTAAGACCATTCGAGCAAGGCCATACCAGGGATAAATCGCTTGGGTTTGAAAAAAAGATTTATCCCTCTCTTTAAAAAAATAAACTACAAAATAAGATTCAAGAGAATTCTGGAGGAATCAGAATGCGAATAAGAAAAGCAACCGTATTAGGAGCAGGAGTAATGGGTAGCCAAATTGCTGCATTATTAGTTAATGCAGGAGTAAAAGTAGAGCTACTTGATATTGTTATTGATGAAGATGATCGAAATAAACTATCGAAAAAAGGGTATGACAGTATTACAAACCCTAAAAATAGCCAGCTATATGATAATGACTTTGCTGGGAACTTAACTTACGGAAACTTTGATGATAACTTAAAGGATGAATCATCATCTGATATCTTTATTGAAGCCGTAAAAGAAGACATTAAAATTAAGCATGATATCTGGTCTAAAGTAGCAAAAGTTGCTAAAGAAGATGCGATTTTAGCTACGAATACATCAGGTATTCCACTGAATAAAATCGCTGAAGTATTTTCTGACGAAGATAAAGAACGCTTTATCGGTTTACACTTCTTTAACCCCCCACGATATATGAAACTTGTTGAAATCATTCCAAATGAAGAGACAAGTGATGAGGTTATCGAATTAGTCACTGAATTTACCGAAAACACATTAGGTAAAGGTGTTGTAAATGCAAAAGATGTGCCAGCATTCGTCGCAAACCGTACGGGAACACATGCGATGTCGGATATTATGTATCGTGGTGAAAAGGCTGGATTTTCAGTTGCAGAAGTAGATGCGTTAACGGGCAAAGTCATTGGTCGCCCAATGGGAACTTACCGTTTAGCTGACTTAGTCGGACTAGATGTGGCGATGTTTGTTGTTGGTGGCTTAATGCAAGATCCTGAAGAGGCGCCGTTCTTTAACGCTTCAGATTTAGTCATGAAACTATATGAAGCAGGCTCATTAGGTAATAAAACAGGCCAAGGTTTCTATAAAAAGGAAAATGGCAAATACTTAGTCATTAACCCTGAAACCATGGAATATACAGAACAGAAAAAACCTGAATTAGAAATTCTAGGTAAATTAGGTAAGAATCTAAAAGAAAACATGGATATTATTTTTAACGCTGAAGATGAAGCGGGACTCTTATTATGGGAAACATTAAGAAGTACATTCTATTATGCAGCGCATAACGTGCCAAAAGCGACGGATAACTATAAAGATATTGACCGAGCAATGGTATGGGGCTTCAATTGGCGTCAAGGTCCATTCCAATTATGGGATTTAATGGGATTCGAACGTGTTAAAGAACGTATCCAAGATGAATTAGGCGAGTTACCTACATGGGTAGCGGATCGTACAGAACCATTTTATAAAGAGAACGAATCTTTAGAAAAAGTAACACCAATTGAAGAATTTATTACAGATGAAATTTGGGATCGCGACGATTCTAAACTAAGTATTGCAAATGAAGACCAATTACTATTTAAACTTCAAACGAAAAACAATGTTTTATCGGATCAGTTTGGTAAAGACATGATTGAAGCAATAGATACACTAGAAAATGGCCCATACTCAAGCATGGTCGTTTATTCAGAGGGTGCGAATTTTAGTTTAGGAGCAGACCTCTTTGGTATGAAGACAGCCATTGAAAAAGAAAAAGTAGATGAGCTTATTGGAGATTCAATTACTTTGTTACACACTGCAGTCAATAGACTTCGTTATGCAGAAAAGCCAATTGTTACAGCAACTCAAGGTCGAGCACTTGGTGGAGGAGCAGAAGTTTTATTAGCTTCACCATATGTGGTAGCAGCAGCTGAGAGTTATATTGGATTAGTTGAAGTTGGTGTTGGACTAGTTCCAAGTGGAGGCGGTCTAGCTGAACTTTCTGAGCGAGTACTTACTCTACCAGGTCTCAAAGCAAATAAGATTAACATCATGTCAGATGTTGTTACTCGAGTAGCCATGGGATCTGTTGCAATGAATGCTTACGAAGCTCGTAGACACTTACTTCTAAGAGATACAGATACAATCATTGCGAATGGCGATAAACGAGTAGAAGTTGCATTAGAGAAAGCTCGCTTCATTGCTAACACTCGTTATGTACCGAAAACAAAAGCAACATTTGAGGCATTAGGTGAAGATTTCATCGCGATTGTAGAAGGTCAATTAGACTCAATGCGTCTAGGAAACTTCATTAGTGACTATGACATGGAAGTTGGTTTAGCAGTGGCAGAAGTTATTGCTGGAGGAAAAGTTCCTAAGCGTACGTACATCAATCAAGATTGGGTACAACACTTAGAGAAACAAGAATTTATTCGCCTGGCTAAAAACCAGAAGACATATGAGAGAATCTCACATATGTTAGAAAAGAAAAAACCATTACGAAATTAACAAGTAGTAGAATTCCAGTAAATAAAAGGGGAATGAATGAGTATGCAAGACGCTTATGTAGTTGCTTACGGACGCGCCGCAACAGGTAGAGGTAGAGCCAATGGAGCTTATGCCCATACACGTGCGGATGACGTCGCAGCACAAGTATTAAAAGGTGTTATTGAACGAGTAGATGGGGATTTTGATCCCGCTTTAATTGAAGATGTAATTGTCGGAAATGCTTTCCCAGAAGGAGAGCAAGGGATGAACTTTGCTAGAACAATCGCTTTAAGAGCAGGACTTCCTCACACAGTTCCAGGACAAACTGTTAACCGTTACTGTTCATCGGGCTTGCAAACAATTGCGATGGCGGCCAATGCAATTATGGCTGGGCAATCAGATGTTGTAGCTGCCGGTGGAGTGGAGTTTATGAGTGCGGTACCAATGGGTGGAAACGAGCCTACAAACAACCCAACGCTTCAAGCTGAAGATGTTGGAGCATCGTACCCAATGGGATTAACGGCTGAAAACGTAGCGGAAGAATACGATGTATCACGCGAAGACCAAGATGCATTTGCTGTTCAAAGTCATCAAAGAGCTCATGCGGCCCAAGAAGCAGGACGTTTAGACGATGAAATTATTCCAGTAGAAATTAACAAAGTGGAATACACTGCCAACGGCCCAAGTGTGAAAAAGGTAATGTTTGACAAGGATGAAGGAATTCGTCCCGAATCAAGTATGGAAACATTAGGTAAATTGCCTACAATCTTTAAAGCAAATGGTACAGTTACTGCAGCTTCTTCGTCACAAGTGAGTGATGGTGCAAGTTTCGTCATTTTAATGTCGGGGGACAAAGTGAAAGAATTAGGCATTAAACCAATTGCACGATTTGTTGGTTATAAAGCCGTTGGAGTCGATCCTAAATTAATGGGTATCGGACCAGCGTATGCTATTCCAGAAGTATTAAAGTTAACAGATTTAGAAGTTGAAGATATCGACTTAATCGAATTAAATGAGGCATTTGCTTCTCAAGCTTTAGCTTCCATTCGAGAGCTTGGTATTGATACAGATATTACCAACGTAAACGGTGGAGCAATTGCTCTAGGACACCCTCTAGGTGCAAGTGGTGCTATCTTAACTGCACGCCTACTTAACGAGATGTCAAGACGACCAGATTCGAAATACGGTATTGTCTCAATGTGTATCGGAGTTGGTATGGGAGCAGCAGGAATATTTGAATATCTTCACTAAAATCAATTGAGTTTGTCTAATTGATGAAGAAGACGAATTATGGCTATTTCATCGACTAAGTTCCGGTGAAATAGCCATTTTAATCAATAAATATAAGGAGACTATGATGTATCAGACAATTTTATATGAAGTGAATGAACGCATAGCCACAGTTACAATTAATCGACCAGAATTTGGGAATGCTTTTTCAGAAGAGACGTATGGTGAAATTATTGATGTAATGAATAAAATTGATCAAGATGAAGAAGTTCAAGCCGTGATCCTAACTGGAGCCGGAAAATATTTCTGTTCAGGTGGAGATGTCCGTTTGTTCCAAGAAATGATTGATCAAGGAATAGAGGTTAGTGAAGAATTAGTCATAGATACTGGAAGAATGGTAGAAAGTATCCAAAAGAATTCTAAGCCTGTCATTGCTGCTGTCAATGGAGTAGCTGCGGGAGCTGGATTAGGACTTGCTCTTGCGTGTGATTTTATCGTGATGGGTCAATCAAGTGTCTTACTGACAGCTTTCATTCATATGGGGTTCCCAGGGGATACGACATTGATTTATAATTTACAGAAAGCTATCGGGACATTCCGGACGAAACGACATGTCATGTTAAATGAACCAATAGATGCCAGACTTGCAACAGAATATGGTATCGCTCATACAGTGGTTGCGGATGGAGAACTATCTGAAGCAGCGAATGACTTAGCTAAGAAACTAGCGGCTGGGCCGACTCAAGCGATAGGGTTCCAAAAAGAGTTATTTGCAGAAATGCTTTATCCTGAAATTCAAACCTTTAATAAAAAAGAGGCAAAATTAATGAATATGAGTTCTAAAAGTGAAGACCATAAAGAAGCCGTTGCGGCCTTTTTAGCGAAAAGAAACCCTCAATTTAAATAATGAACAGCTGTATATGTTAAGATAGTATTGTAACTATTTTAATTGAGGTGGGATAAAATGAATATAACTCAGATGCAATATCTAGTTGAAATTGTCCAATCGGATTTTAACATTACAGCTGCTTCGCAGAAGCTGTATGTATCACAATCGGCGATTAGTCAGTTTATTAAAACATTTGAAACACAAAATGAAGTTAGTTTATTCATTCGAAAAAATGGACGAATTACAACACTCACTCATGAAGGAAGAACGATTTATCACAACGTATTAGATGTCTTAAATGAATATTATCGTCTAGAGAACACGTTAAAAGAAGCAACCTCCCTACAGAAGGGAACAATAAGAATTGGTATCCACCCAACAGTTTTACGGTTGTTTTTCACCAAGTTTATCCCAAAATTTATGATGGATAATCCAGAAGCCTATATCAATATTATAGAGGGAGGAACTGTGCAATTACGTGACCGTTTAATTGATGGTGCACTTCAAGCCGCAATATTGGTTCATCCGACTGAATTAAATACAGGTGATTTTGAGGAATATCCCCTCATGCGGACAGAAGTAGCGGCGTTTATGCGTCCAGATCATCCGTTAGCTAAACGTCGGATTTTGAACTGGGAAGATTTAAACGATTATTCTTTTGTTACGTATAGTGAACGAGATAAAGTGTATCATCTTTTAAAAGATAAATTAAAAGGCTCTAATGCACTTTCAAACTTGTTATTCACATCAGATTCTTGGGATTATATGATTGAATCGGTTCGAGATAATGACCATATTGCAATTTTACCAACAGTCTATTTCGATCGATTTTTAAAACGAGTCCAACATATTGGAGTGGTCGAAAAAAGATTTAATGACCCGATATCTTATATTCCAGTATTGGCTCGTCCCAAAAAAGAAATTTATACATCGGTTGAATCTTTTGTCTTTGACTCTATTCTAGAACATTTTTACAATGACGATTTAACGTTGCGATACGATTATTAGAGTCTTTAATTCTTCTATCGATATTAAATAAATACTTTGAAACAAGAATAGGAGAGCATCATTATGATAAAAACACGCGTCACAGAAATGCTAGGCATTGAATACCCAATCATTCAAGGATCTATGCAATATATGTCTTTAGCTGAATTAGCTTCTGAAGTTTCGAATGCTGGAGGATTAGGGTTAATTCCTTCAATGGCATTTAAAAATGTGGATGAACTACGTGCAGAGATTCATAAAATGAAAGAGCTTACAGATAAGCCATATGGATTTAACATTTCTCTTGTCCCAGAAGTAGTCATTCCTGAAATCATCCATGATTACATTCAAGTCTTAATCGAAGAAGAGGTTCCGGTCATTGAGACATCTGGACAAAGACCTGGAGAATTTATTGAACCATTCAAAAAAGCAGGAATACCAGTCATACATAAAGTGACTACTATTCGTCATGCCCTTGCTGCTCAAAAGGATGGTGCCGATATCATTGCAATGGTGGGAGCAGAAGGTGGTGGCCACCCAGGATCTGATCAAGTATCGGGTCATATTCTATGGGCGAAAGCAGCTGAGGAATTAGATGTCCCTGTATTAGCAGCTGGAGGGATTGTAGACGGTAAAAGTATGTTTTCAGCTATGGCATTAGGCGTAGACGGAGTATTAATGGGGACTCGTTTCTTAGCAACACCTGAAGTCAATGCATCGGATCCTTATCGGCAAGCTCTTCTTCAAGTTCCAGAAAATGGAACGGTTTTAACTATGAGATCTTTAAACAATGCGATGCGAGTAGCGAATAACTCCTTTGCCCAAAAAATTCTTCAAAAAGAAGCACAAGGAGCTACACTTGAAGAATTAATGCCTTTAATTTCAGGCATTCGTTCATATGAGAAAATGAAAGAAGGCAAGTACGACGAAGCGCAATTAAGCGTTGGCCAAGGAGTAGGGCGTGTTACAGAAATTGTACCAGCTCGACAAATTGTAGAAGATGTTGTGAAAGAATTTTATGAAACGCAAAAAAGAATGGAAAGTTTAGGAAAGGTGAAATTATGGCAACGAAAAGTGAAAAATTAAAAAACCTATACCCGGAAGATGTTTTAGAATATGGCGATCAATTAACGGAAAAAGAAGTAAATCTTTTAGTTAAACTTCGAAAAGTTCTAGAAGAGAAATTAGAACCTGTTTTAGAAGAAAACTGGAAAAATGAAACATTCCCGTTTGAAGAATTTAAAGCGGTTACGGAATTAGGGCTAATGAATCATCCCGATTTATTTGAAGGTAGAGAAGGTGAGCATAAGGTCAGTGAAATTTTCAATATGTTCCGTCTGTATGAGTTGGCTCGGACAGATCCATCTCTAGCAACTTTCTTTGCCGTACATGCAGGTTTAGGTTATACAACTTTACTCCATGGAGGATCTCCAGAACAAATTGAATATTATGCACCTAAATTAGCTTCGTTTGAAATGCAAACATGTTTTGCTTTAACTGAGCCAGAACATGGTTCAGATATTGCAGGTGGAATTTCTACAACAGCTGTCCGTGAGGGTGATGGTTGGGTGCTAAATGGAGAGAAACGCTGGATTGGTGGAGCGGGAACTGCGGATGTTCTTCCAGTATTTGCCAAAAACCCAGATTCAGGTGAAATTCTTTGTTTCTTAGTTCCTGGCGATGCAGAAGGTTTATCAGTTAAGAAAATTGATGGTAAAATAGCTTTACGTCTTGTTCAAAATGGACACATTACATTGGATAATGTGAAAGTTGGAGAAGACTTACGCTTACCAAATATTACATCCTTTAAAGATGTATCAAAGATTCTTTATACAACAAGAGCAGACGTTACACACCTTGCTTCTGGAACACATGCTGGATCATTAAAGTCAGCGTTAGAGTATGCACAAGAACGTGAGCAGTTCGGCCGTTCTATTACTAAGTTCCAGTTAATTCAAGAAAAATTGGCACGTATGGAAGCAAACACAATTACAGGTCTTGGTCTATCACACCGTTTAGCGATTTTACAAGACCAAGGAAAATTTGCTGAAGTACCCGCTTCTATTGCGAAGATGCAAAATGCTCGTCTCTTGCGTGAGACAGCTGCATTAGGTCGTGAAATTGTTGGTGGAAATGGAATTACTGCTGAACATAAAGTGGCTCGATTCTTTGGAGATGCCGAAGCGATTTATTCTTATGAAGGAACGCATGAAGTTAATAGTTTAATCATTGGGCGCTTCTTAACCGGTAAGGGTGCTTTTGTATAACATAAGTAGTTGATTGGAAAGTAGAAGAGGTGGACTATGGAAAGTAAGGAACAATCATATATTGAGGTTATGAAACACATACCAGACGGTGCAACGATAGGAACAACATCTTTCGGGATTGGCGGTTTGCCTGAACAGCTTGTTGATGGTTTAGGACAGTATTACAAAAAACATGGACATCCGAAAGATATTACTTTTGCGACCACTGCAGGAATTGGTGTTGGGCCAGAACGCGGGCTTGATCATTTAATTGCGCCAGGTTTATTAAAGCGAGTAGTGGCGTCTTATATTGCCACTTCTCCTTTAGCTAATCAAGCAGCTCAAAATAATGCCTTTGAGATGTATTCGATTCCGCAAGGGATGATTGGAAAATTATACCAAAATGCAGCAGGTCAGGGGCCAGGTGTTTTCAGTAAAGTAGGTTTAGGTTCTTTTGTTGATCCAAGTCAACACGGGGGGAAATTAAATAAAAAAGCTAGAGACAGTGAAGATTTAGTGGAGCGCGTAAACTTGGATGGCGAAGATTGGTTGCACTACAAACCTCTTCCAGTGAATGTTGCCTTTATTAAAGCAAGCTATGCAGATAAGAATGGGAATCTATCAATAAAACGTGAAACTTCTAAGCTTGAATCTTTAGCCTTAGCCACTGCAGCTTATAATGCAGGCGGTGTGGTTATTGCACAAGTCGAAGAAATTCTTGAGAACCATACGATTCCTGCTCGCGAAGTCTTTGTTCCTGGAAAACTCGTTGACTATGTGGTGTTAGGCGAAGAAAAATACCATATGCAAACACCTCTTACTTACTATAGTCCTCTTTATTCAAATGAAATACGTGTTGAATTAAATGAAAGATACTATAAACAACCGCTATCTCCTAGAAAAGCGATTGTTCGAAGAGCGAGTCTGGAATTGCCAAAAGATAGTTTGGTTAATCTTGGAAATGGAATGTCCTCTCATGTGAGTGAAATCATTGCAGAATCGGGCTTAATCGAAGATTACCATCTCACTACAGACATGGGTGCAATGGGTGGTATGACAGCAACGGGTTATGATTATGCTTCAAATATTAATGCGGATGCTGTCTTAAATACCTTAGATATGTTTAATCTCTATCATGGAAATGGTTTAGATGCGACTGTATT
>DAIOTF010000017.1:0-2793 GCA_036752165.1 Atopostipes sp. | reverse complement strand
CTGAGAATGGGCGTCTGCGATTAATTGAAATTGCGCCAGGTCTTGATTTAGAAAAGGATATTTTAGACTGGATGGAATTTAAACCTGAAATTTCAGAAAACTTAAAAGAAATGGATGCAGCATTATTTCAAGAAGATTGGTTATTGAAAGATTATCATCCAGATTTTAAATAAAAATGAAAATATTTTACTGAAATCTCTTCTGATTCCAGTAAACTATTTTTTTATATAATCATACCTTCTGAAATCGTATTTGGTTTCCTAAAGATGGTCGATAGCTCTTGAAAATTATTTTCGTTTCTTAACAACAGTTTAAAACTCCTATAATTTTATTTGGTTTTTTAACGACGGCTTATAACTCTTGAAATTATATTTGGTTTCCGAACAATACTTATAAGTCTTGAAACTAAAATTGGTGAATTCTAACGTCCTTAGCATCTAGATAAATAATAAGCCTACCAACAAATTTGCTGGTAGGCTTATTTATCTATTAAATTTTTACTCCATACCAGAAAGACATGAGGTTGTTGCTTGTATTGCAAAATTGAATGAGAATTGATTCGGTGTTTGCACCGTACATATAAACATCAATTGCACTACGACCGATGGATTGCAAGACGCCTTCTCCATAAACATCCACATCCACTTTATCAATCATTTGATACTGAAATGGCGTGCCATTTGAATCTGTTATCGTAACAACAGCGCCGTTATAAATATTATTTGCCATAAAGTTCATAATGCCTGGATTATGCCCGCCAAAATAAGTAGTTTGTCCATCATTTCCACTGAATGATGAGATCCCAGCTACTATTTGACCGGCATCTATTCCACCTTGTAGTTGATCTGTACTTGCTGCACCATAATTTACGAAAGATTTGTAAATGCCATTAATGCCAATTTTATTGCTGCCAATTGTTGGCTGCGCTGGTTTGGATTGTGGCTGCGGGTTTGCTTTGTTTGAATATGTGTATTGCTAGAGGGTGTATCATTTGAAGAATTACTTTTCGTACTTGTAGATTGTGCCTGAGCAGATGGATTTGCACTTGCTTGAGTTTCAGATGAAGTTTTTACTTTTTGTTGAGCTTCTTCTTTATATATTTGCTCTGCTTCTTTTAGTGCTAGCCGTTCTTGTTCAACTTTTTCTTCTTGAGCCTTTTGCTCAGCCAGTTTCTTTTCTTTAACAAGTTCATTTTTTCTAACTGTATGTTGGATCTGTTTACGTTGATTCGCTACTTGGAAAGCATCTTGGAAGTTTGCTTCCGTTCCAACTTTATAAATTTGAGAATGAGCAGGTTTCAGAATTAATGAGGATTGAAGTTCAGTTGGCTCTGGATGATTTGCATCGACGGATTGATTTTGAATCTTTAAAAAAGATAGACCAATAAATGAGAAGAGAAACAGCAGAGAGAAAACTAACAATTGAGAGCGGCAATGTTTATTACTTGAGTTCATTCATTATTTCCTTACATTTAATTTTTAGATTGTAGTTTGTAACACAAAGATATTATATTAAAGCAGCAGATGATTGAAATTATCCTAAACTAAAGCATGATTAGTTCTCATCTTTATTGAAAACAAGAAAATAATGAATGAATAAGTAAACATTTCTATTTTTGATTCTTAAAAATATCCAGCAATTTCAAAAGCATTATCTTTTGGCTGATAACCTAGTTTAGTTTTGGCTTCGTCTATTGATAACCGTTTGAAGGTATTATTTGAAAGCCCATTGACTAGTAAATATGGTTCATCTAGTTCCGCTTTTAAGCAACAGTCTACTAAATGATTCATGTCGCGAGCTGAAAAATACATAGCCATCCCTGCCTCATCTACTTCTGAATCTAACTCTTCGTTATTGACTGTATAATTGGCGATACGAATCCCAATTGAGGGAATGTTATGAACGTAAGCATAATGAGAGGCTAAGGCTTCAAGGTAAACTTTTGATACACCATATAAACCAGACGGACGGACAGGGTCGGTGGTTTTAACTTGTATATCATTAGGGTAGGCATCAACCGCATGGATAGAGCTGGCGAAGATAATACGTTTTAATTTTTTTGCTTCTAAAGCTTCATCATATAAGTTATGTGGAATTTCATAGTTCAATTCTTCTAAGTCACCATAAAAATCGGCAAATTGATCCGGCTCGCCAGCTAATTGAATGACATATTCTATGCCTTCCAATAAACCACGCCAGTTTTCACGATTTACGAGATCTGTTTCAATAATTTGGACATTTTCTTTAAGCTCTTCAGGAAATTCTGAAAAGTCTATATCTACTAACGTAAGGTCATGTCTCTCAATTAAATGTTTTGTTAATTCTTTTCCGATAGTTCCAGTCGCACCAGTAATTAATATTTTAGACATAATAAACTCCTCCAGTTCTTTTTGTCCTACAAAATAATTATCTATAGTAGAAAGAAGGATTGCAAATGATACGAATTTCAGTATATTTTTTGATATACAATGAAAAATCGTTAAAAATAGGGTATTATAGATGGTAGAAAGAAAACTTTTAACGATGAAGGAAACAATACGGAATACATTCTACATGAGGTGAAGAAGTGAAAGGTAAACAGTTTTATTTTCTGTTAATCAGTTTAATCCTAGTCGGAGTTGGTAGCGTCTTTTTATACCGCCAACGTGAGGAACAAAGAGTTTTAGAATTTGAAGGTTACGAAATTACAGCGATTGAAAGTCGCATAGAATCTTTATACAATGAAGAAAAAACCGATATTTCTCAAAATATTTCAGATGAGGAATTAGAAGAACTGGAAATTATATTTGAAGA
>DAIOTF010000016.1:0-24893 GCA_036752165.1 Atopostipes sp. | reverse complement strand
ATTCTGGAGAACAGAATTACAAATTGTTAATAACCGTGTATCTAACTATGTTCACGAAGATCTTCCAGGTGAAGATGCAGATGTATATGGTTACCATGCAATTGAATTACTTGCAGAAGACCCATTAACTGAATAATATTAAATGTTAAACAGACTAAAGCACCTAGCGACTCTTGCTAGGTGCTTTTTTTGTGTAAAATATTAAAATGGTAGTAAATCTGTTGTATCTTCGTAAGTTGAAACAGGTAAATGCTCTAAGTCTGATGCAACTTTTCAAACTGCAATAGATATAGGCTTTAAGCCTGTCGCAACTTCATAAAATGTAACAGCCAAACTCTCTCTAATCATTTCAAAATAAAAGAAAAAGCCTTCTCACTTTTTATAAGTGAAAAGGCGAATTAAATATTACAAATCAAAATATTTAGTTAAATAATCCGCTAAGCCATTTTCGTGGTTCGAATACGAAGTCACATCATCGGCAATATTTTGCAATTCCTCAATCCCATTATTCATGGCCACACCTAAGCCAGCATATTGAATCATTTCATAATCATTGGCTTCATCTCCAAATGCTAGAATATCTTTTTGATCAATATTATAAGACTGGGCAATTCTTTCAACACCCATAGCTTTTTGAATGCCTAAAGAGACAATTTCGAGAGTTGGTGATGGACCACCCCAAGTTCTAACTTCTACATCATTTCCATATTGTTCAATTACTTTTTCTTGAATATAAGGAATATATTTTTCGTCTTCTACAAAGATATTGACTGAAGTTGGGTCTTCTCCTAGTGTATTTTCTTGAAAGGGAAGCGGGTTTAATGGTTCTTTCTCAGGATCAATTTGATAGGGATAATACGCCTCACGGTCCATATACACTTGATTTCTCGATTCAGCTGAAATTAAGCGAACCTCTGAATACTTTTGAAAAGAAGTTAAAGATAGTGCAATCTCTCGATTCAAACTTTTATGGTAACCATTTTTCCAATGAGTATCTAACGGATGGTGGCACCATGCACCATTATAATTTACCATTGGTGAATCTAATCCTAGTTGTTTATAAAAAAGATTACTTGTACGGAACGCTCGTCCTGTTGCTATGGAAACGATATGTCCTTGAGTCATCACTTTTTGAATGGCTTGTTTTGTTTCAGAAGTAATTAGAGAATGATTATTTAAGGTTGTGCCATCTAAATCAATGGCGATTAATTTTTTATTCAAAACGAATGAACACCACTTTCGTTGCTTAATTTAAAGTTTACTTTTCCTATTGTACCAAAATTAAGATATAATTAATAGAAATAGAGGTGAAATGAATGGTAATCATTAAAAATAAAGCAATACAAAATATTCCCGTTTTTGAAGTGTATAAAGATGAGAATAAAAATAAAGTGCTTCCCTTGATAGTATTCTATCACGGATGGGAAAGTCGGAAAGAAAGAGTGCTAGAATATGGATATACCTTAGCGAAAAAAGGTTTTCGAGTGGTTTTACCAGAAGCTTTGAATCATGGTGAACGGCAAGTAGATAAAAGTGGAGAACAAGACTCGTTGGATTTTTGGAAAGTAGTTGTTCAAAATGTAAAAGAGTTTCCTTTAATTGCTAAGTACTATATAGAAAAGAACCTAGTCTTAGATGGTAAAATATCAGTTGCTGGCTTGTCCATGGGCGGGATTACAGTCAGTGCAATGTTAACTCAATATGACTGGATTCACTCTGCTGTTATATTAATGGGGAGTCCTGCACCTATTGAATTTTCGAAGTGGTTGTTAAAAAATTATACGATTGACGGGACAGCTTTATATGATACGTTAGACAAAAAGGAAGTTGAAGCAAAGTTAGCAAAGCTACATCCTATTTCATTAGCTTTACATCCAGAAAAACTAGCGAATCGGCCGGTTTATTTTTGGCACGGAACAGATGATCCGATCGTTCCTATACATCTCACTAAACATTTTATTGAAAAAATTAAAGATGAACCTTATAGTGAGCGCCTAGAATACGAATATTCAAAAGGAATAGATCATGTTGTTCCACGAGAGATAGTCATTCGAGCCACAGAATTTTTATCAAAAGTGAACGTTTGAAAAAAGTTCACGAATTTATGGTATAGTAGGATAAGAAATCGAGGAGGTTTAAACGTTGACTGACAATGAAAACTTACAAATAATCGAAAATAACGCACTAAAAGCAAAAATAATGGAACAATTAGAAACGGTAATTGATCCAGAATTAGGAATCGACATTGTAAACCTTGGTTTAGTTTATACGATTGAATTATATGAAAACGGGCACTGTAAAGTACAAGTTACACTGACTACAATGGGGTGTCCTTTTGCGGATGTCATCCAACAAGAGATCAAAGAAGCTTTAAGTCAAGTAGAAGAAATTAAGACAACAGAAGTGAAATTGATTTGGTATCCAGCTTGGAATCCAGATCGCATGTCACGCTACGCGAAAATAGCTCTAGGAATGAGTTAATACAAAAGAAACTTCTTAGAGAAAGTGTTCTAAGAAGTTTCTTCTTTTTGCTGAATGAATGAAATTAACGACAAAAAGGTGTGAGCATATGTCATTTACTCACTTACAAGTGATAAGTACAAACTCATTAATGAAGAGTACTTTAATGATTGATGATTTAATTGAATGCGCAAAAAAACAAGGACACCAATCGATTGCTTTAACAGATAGTAATAACTTAATTGGGGCCATCGAATTTTATGAAAAAGCTATAAAAGCTGGGATTAAACCTATACTTGGGATGACTTTAAACGTTCAAAGTTTTTATTCTTCTGAAGCTTCGTTCTCAATGCTTGTTTTAGCTAAAAATAACTTAGGTTACAAAAGACTCCTCGAATTAGCAACGCATGTACAATTCAATGAACAAAAATTTATTTCACTGGATGAATTGTCTTTAGTAAATGAAAATTTGTTCATTATTTCTCCCAGTTTTGAAGGAGAGATATACAATCTGATTCAATCAAAACAATATAAAAAAGCGGAAGATTTGGGTCAATTCTATATGAAACAATTCAACCATTTCTATATAGGTTTATCCCTACAAGAACAGAATGAAACAATCAATTCGTTTTATAAGCAAACTGACTTACCAGTAGTAGCTCTTGGAGACGTTCGGTATCTTACGAAAGGAGATGCGTTACCTTCAAAAGTGTTACAGGTGTTAGAAAAAGAGATGCCACTTGGAGATGAAGGTCAGGCGGCGATTAACCATTTTATTTCTTCAGATAATGGAGAGTTTAGCTTAACTCCTCCAAAAGAAACCTTTGATTTATTCAAGAATGCTGGTTTTGAAGAGGGTGCATTACAAACTACTCGTATAGCTGAACAAATTTCTTTAGACATCAATTTAAAGCAACGTCTGATGCCAACTTTTCCAGTACCAGAAGGTGAAACAGCGGATAGTTATTTAAGAAAACTGTGTTTAGAAAGTCTAGAAACTAGAGTTGAGAATCCAAGCGAAGACTATTTTAAACGACTAAATACAGAACTTGAAGTTATTCTATCGATGAATTTCTCTGATTATTTTCTAATTGTATGGGATATTATGGTTTTTGCACACAGTCAAAATATTTTTACGGGCTCCGGACGTGGTTCAGCAGCCGGTTCATTAGTTGCTTATCTTTTGAAAATCACAAATGTAGATCCTATCCAGTATAATTTACTCTTCGAACGGTTTTTAAATAAAGACCGATATACAATGCCTGATATCGATTTAGATTTTCCAGATATTCATCGAGAAGAAATTCTAAATTATATTTATCAAAAATACGGGAATGAGTATGTAGCACAGATTGGGACGATTGGGACATATGGTGCAAAATCGTCTGTACGAGATGTAGGTCGCGTATTTGGATTGTCTCAAGATGAATTAAGTAAATGGTCCAAAGCTATTCCATCAGGGCCAAATGTGACGTTAAAGTCAGCAAGTCAACAACAAGCTTTAAAAGATTTACTCAATGAAAACTCACTAAACCAGCGCATTTTCCAAGTCGCTCAAAAAATAGAAACACGTATGCGCCATATTTCCACACATGCAGCAGCCGTTGTTATTTCGGATGAACCATTAACCAATCGAGTGCCTCTTCAAAAAGGTGGAGGCGACATTCCAATTACTCAGTATACGATGGAAAGTGTCGAAAAGGTTGGTTTATTAAAGTTAGATATTTTAGGATTAAGAAATTTAACTACCTTGGCGGACAGTCTTCGATATATACCTTATGAGAATGATGGGCGAAGTATTGATATCGATAGTATTTCACCATCAGATGAAAAAACATTAGAAATATTCAGGCAAGGTCATACCGATGGCGTTTTTCAATTTGAATCTCCCGGCATTCGTCGAGTGTTACGTAAATTACAGCCTAACACCTTTGAAGATATTGTAGCAGTGAACGCTTTGTATCGCCCAGGTCCTATGGAGCAAATAGATACATTTATCGCTCGTAAAAATGGTAATGAATCGATTCGATACCCTCATGAAGACTTAAAAGATATTTTAGAGATTACGTATGGGGTCATGGTCTATCAAGAGCAAGTGATGCAAGTGGCTTCAAAGTTAGCGGGTTATACGTTAAATGAAGCCGATATTTTACGAAGAGCGATTTCCAAAAAAGATCACCAAGCGATTGAAGAGGGACGTAAAGACTTTGTGGCGGGCGCCATTCAACAAGGATACACCCAAGAGGTAGCTTTGGAAGTGTATGGATATATTGAACGATTTGCTGATTATGGGTTCAATCGATCTCACGCAGTTGCTTATTCGAAAGTTGCTTATCAACTAGCTTATGTCAAAGCGAACTTTCCCGCCAGTTTTTATGCTGCTGTTATGAATGCCTCTGGTACAGAGAAAATGAAACAATATGCGGTGGAAGCAAAAAGAGCCGGCGTAAAATTTCTTGGGCCAAATATTAATAAAAGCTTTCAATCTGTCCTTATTGAAAACAACCAAATACGTTTTGGATTCAATATTATTAAAGGGATCCCGCGTGATTTTATTCGTAATATTATAGACGAACGAAAAAGAAATGGAGTGTATCCTTCATTTATTCAATTTTTAAATCGTATCGATAATCGATGGTTAAAAGAAGACACCATTCTTCCCCTTATTTATTCAGGAACTTTTGATCATTTTACAGACACAAGAGCTGCATTGATTGAATCACTTACGAGTGTATTGGAAAGTGTTTCTATGAGCAGTGGGAATACGGAATTATTTGACATATTTGCACCTATTATTAACGAAAAGCCTGAATTATCAGATGAAGAGAAGATGAAACAAGAATTTGAGGTGACGGGTTATTATTTCACAGCTGAACCGGGTGAAAAATATAATCAATTAAGAGATGATTCAAGTATTGTTTATTTAGCGGATGCAAAAGACATGAACGAAGTCACGATTTTAGTTTTAGTAGAAAAAATTACACGAATACAAACTAAAAATGGGCATCCGATGTCCTTTGTGGATGCAATAGACTCCTCTGGAAAAGTATCTCTCACTCTGTTCCCTAATGTCCATCGTCAAGCTATTCAACTGTTTGATGAGGGGGATACGATTCTGGTGAAAGGTAAAGTTGAAAAAAATCAGGTGCCTTTAAAAATTATTGCCAATAAGATAACGAATGCTAAGACAGTTGGGAAAGAGAAAGGGAAAGAGAAAAAAAGTAAGCAAGTTCTTTATATTCGATTTGAGTCACTTAAAAATCAACAAAGAAAGTTAAATGCTTTACAAACCTTAATAAAACAATATCATGGGGACATACCCGTCGTCATTTATGATGAAGAAACGAAAGAACAAAAAGTGTTTAAAAAAGAATTCAATGTAAATAATAATCCAAATTTAATGAAAGTACTCGTGCAAATGTTTGACGAAGAGAATATTTTATTAAAATAGCATAAAAATGTTAAAGACATAAGACTTTTTAAGTAAAAAATGGTATGATAACAAATGGAAGATTATATTTATGGAATATATTTTTAAGGTGGTAGAATATGAAAAGAATTGGTGTTATGACTAGTGGTGGGGACGCCCCTGGGATGAATGCAGCAGTCCGTGCAGTCGTCCGAAGAGGAGAGTCGCTAGGATTAGAAGTATACGGCATATTCAACGGTTTTAAGGGAATGGTTGAAGGAGACATTAAACCATTGACTTCAAGTGATGTAGGGGGAGTATTAAATCGCGGGGGAACTCGATTATACTCTGCACGTTACCCAGAATTTCGAGAAGAAAAAGGTCAACTAGCTGGAATTGAACAATTAAAGAAACACGAAATTGAAGGTGTTGTAGTCATTGGTGGTGATGGTTCATTCCGTGGTGCACAATCTTTAGCTAATCATGGATTTCCAACAATTGGTGTTCCAGGAACAATCGATAACGACATACCGGGAACTGACTACACATTAGGGTTCGATACAACAGTTAACACTGTTATCGAAGCATTAGATCGTGTCCGTGATACTGCAGGATCGCATGGTCGAGTCCTAGTTGTGGAAGTTATGGGACGCGATGCTGGAGATATAGCGATTTGGAGTGGCTTAGGTGCAGGTGCTGAAGCTATTGTTATACCAGAAGTCGAATTAAATGTTCAAGAAATTGTAGACACAATCAAGAGTGGCTATGATAAAGGAAAAAACCAAGGGTTAATTGTTTTAGCCGAGGGTGCAATGCCAGCTCATGAACTCATCTCCAAAATTCAAGCAGTAGACAATTCATTTAATATTCGCGAGGTAGTCCTTGGCCACATTCAACGTGGTGGAGTACCAACCGCTCGTGACCGAGTAATCGGAAGTCGCTTTGGTGCTAAAGCTGTTGAACTTTTAGTTGAAGGTGCTTCAGGACTCTGTGTTGCACTTACAGATGAAGAAATTAGTACAAATGAATTTAACGATATTTTCCATAATTTAAAACACGAACCAAAATTACATCTATATGAACTAAATAAATATTTAATTTAACTTATAAATCTTAAATAGAGGAAGGAATATTCCAAAATGAAATTAAAAAGAACTAAAATTGTATGTACGATTGGACCAGCAAGTGAGTCAGAAGAAACTCTTGAGCAATTAATCTTAGCAGGTATGAACGTTGCACGTCTAAACTTCTCACATGGTGACCATGATGAGCATTTAGTAAGAATCGAGCGTATCCGTAAAATTTCAAAAAAATTAAACCAACCAATTGGAATTATGTTAGATACAAAAGGACCAGAAATTCGTACGCACAAAATGGCTGAAGAAGTTATTCACATTCAAAAAGGTGATTCAGTTCGAATTTCTATGGCTGAAGTGGAAGGAACGGCAGAAAAATTCTCAGTTTCATATCCTGGTTTAATTAATGATGTGGAATTAGGTATGCCAATTTTATTAGATGATGGTTTAGTTGAATTACAGGTTTCTGATATTGATGAAGAAAATCAAGAAATCGTTACAACTGCAATCAATAGTGGTGAACTAAAAAATAATAAAGGGGTAAACGTTCCAGGAGCATCCCTAAATTTACCAGGTTTAACAGACAAAGACCGTTCAGATATTGAATTCGGTATTAAAAATGGTGTAAACTTTATTGCTGCATCTTTCGTACGTCGTACAAGTGACGTTTTAGAAATTAAAGAAATTTTAGAAAAACACGATGCACTACACGTTCAGATTATTCCTAAAATTGAAAACCAAGAAGGTGTAGACAATTTAGACGAAATCATTTCTGTTTCAGATGGGTTAATGGTTGCTCGTGGAGACCTTGGTGTTGAAATTCCTGTAGAAGAAGTTCCAATCGTTCAAAAAGAAATGATTGAAAAATGTCGTCGTGCAGGTAAACCAGTTATTACTGCAACTCAAATGTTAGATTCTATGCAAGAAAACCCACGTCCTACACGTGCTGAAGCTTCAGACGTTGCGAACGCTATTTTCGATGGTACAGATGCGATCATGCTTTCAGGTGAAACAGCAGCAGGGGACTATCCAGTAGAATCTGTTAACATGATGAGCAATATTGCTATTCGAACAGAAGCTTCTCTAATAGGTCAAGATGCGTACTCACTTAAAGCATATGCTGAAGGTGATACAACAGAAGCTATTGGTCAAGCAGTAGGCCATACAGCTAAAAACTTAGGTATTAATACGATCGTAGCTGCAACTGAATCAGGCCATACAGCTCGTATGATTTCAAAATACCGTCCGAAAGCAAATATTTTAGCCATGACATTCTCTGAAGAAACTGCTCTAGCATTAACATTAAAATGGGGCGTTGTTCCTCTAGTCGCTTCAAAACCAGATTCAACAGATGATATGTTTAATGTTGCAGCAAACTTTGTCGTTGAGCATGACTTTGCTAAAGAAGGCGAGTTAATCATTATTACTGCTGGTGTTCCAGTTGGTGAAAGTGGAACAACGAACTTGATGAAGATTCAAATGATCGGTTCAAAACTTGTTCAAGGACAAGGCATTGGAAGCGAAACAGTTATTGGACGAGCAGTTGTTGGTAAAACAGCAGAAGAAGCTGTTTCAAATATGACAGATCATGGAATCTTAGTGGTTAAAACAACAGATAAAGATTACCTACCTGCTATTGAAAAAGCTGCTGCTATTGTTGTTGAGCAAGGTGGTTTAACTTCTCATGCTGCCGTAGTAGGAATTGCTATGGGTATTCCAGTAGTTGTAGCGGCTGAAAAAGCGACAGAATTAATTAATCATGGTGAGTTAATTACTGTTGATAGCCGTCGTGGTATGATTTATCGTGGAGAAACAACAGTTATTTAATGAACACAAATTTATTGAGTTTGAAAAAGGACTTTGCATAAAGGTGTGCAAGGTCCTTTCTTTATTTTATCATTCATCCTCGGTATAATGAGAAAGAGAAATTTTAAAATGGAGGCATACAGGAATGGATAACATATTAGGTACAGTTATTACAGCAATGGTTACCGATAAAAACGAAGATAACGTATTTGCTCAAAAAGAGGGGGTAACATTTAAGGTCGTAGATGTATCACCTGAAACATTTGATATTGGAGATATGGTTGAAGGTTTCGCCTATACAAATCAAAAGGATCAATATGTCTTAATGACTCAAATTCCTTCTGTTCACTCAGAAGCTTATGATTGGGGCGAAGTCGTAGCAGTACAAAGAGATTTAGGTGTCTTTGTGGATGTCGGCTGGGTAGACAAAGATTTAGTCGTGTCGCTAGATGATTTACCTATACTTACAAATCTATGGCCACGTAGAGGCGACCGTTTATACTTATCGATGCGAGTTGATGCCCAAGAACGTCTGTGGGGTCAATTAGCTACGCAAAATGAATTTTTAGCTGTATTTAAAGAAGGAACAAAAGAAATGCATAATGAAGATATCGGTGGTACTGTCATTAGTGCATTAAAAGCAGGAAGTTATGTTTCTTTAGACGATGGATATATGGGCTTTATTCATCCAAATGAGCGAGATGAAGAACCAAGATTAGGCCAAAGGGTAGACGGACGTATTGTTGGTTTACGAGATGATGGCGTCCTTTATGTTTCACTTATGCCAAGAGCCCATGAAGTTCTTGATGAAGATGCATCAATGCTTTTTGAATTATTAAAACGTTCGGAAGATGGTCGTATCCCATATCATGATAAGAGCGATCCAGATGCAATTCGTACGTACTTTGGGATTAGTAAGGGACAATTTAAACGCGCAGTAGGCCGTTTAATGAAAGCTAATATTGTCAAACAAGACAAAGAAGGAACTTACCTTACAGATGAAGGTAAAGAAAGAGAATTGGAATAAGGGTCAGATTTTATCCTACTTAAACTGTCAGTATTTTCTTAGAAACTTAGTAAAGGATAGGATTCTTTGTGAGTAATAAAAATTTAAATAGGGAACCACTAGATGAATACCTCGTTCATTTAAAAATTGAGCGAGACTTAGCCGAAAATTCAATTAAGAGTTATCAACGAGACATAGAAAAGTATATGCAGTACTTAGAGTCTGAAAAAATCATGGATTGGAAGGTTATTGATCGCTATGATATCGTCCTATTTTTACAAAAGCTAAAAGAAGAAGGCATTTCAAATAACTCTGTGATTCGAATGACGTCTAGTTTACGTCAGTTTCATCAGTATTTGCGACAAGAAAAAATTATGGATCAAGATCCGATGCAATATGTTGAAACGCCAAAAAAAGCAGAAGTTCTACCGAAAGTTTTATCTGTAGATGAAGTAGATAAATTGCTTCAAACGCCTGATACCGCAAAGCCTATAGGTTTAAGAGATCGAGCTTTATTAGAAGTCATGTATGCAACGGGACTGCGCATTTCTGAATTGGTTGAATTAGAGCTTTCAGAGTTGCACCTTTCTATGGGATTTATTCAGACGATTGGTAAAGGAAATAAAGAACGAATTTTACCGATTGGTGGAGAAGCGGTTAATTGGCTGAATGAATACTTAATGGATAGCCGTCCGATCTTTGCAAAGCGAGCAGATGAAGAATCGCCTTATGTGTTTTTAAATGCCCGCGGGGGAGGGCTTTCAAGGCAAGGAGTTTGGAAAAATTTAAAGAAAACAGTACAAAAAGCGGGAATAAAACAAAATGTAAGCCCGCATATGTTGCGACACTCTTTTGCGACACATCTACTTGAAAATGGTGCGGATTTACGAATTGTTCAAGAACTGTTAGGTCATTCAGATATATCAACTACTCAAATTTATACCCATATCACTAAAACTCGAATGAAAGATATCTATGAACAGTATCATCCGCGAGCACGGATTGAAGAAGTATAAAAAAATAAAAAAATCATTCATCAAATAGAAGGAGAGAAAACGATGTATAAAAGAGTACACTTAGTTGTATTAGATTCTGTAGGAATTGGTGAAGCACCAGATGCTGCAGACTTTGGAGATAAGGGAGCACATACACTTGGAAACATTTCAAAAGTTGCCGGATTAAATGTTCCGAATATGGAAAAGATGGGTCTAGGTAATATTGCACCACTTGAAACTGTTAACCCAGTAGATGAGCCAAATGCTTATTTTACAAAATTAGAAGAACAGTCAGTTGGTAAAGATACAATGACTGGGCACTGGGAGATTGCAGGTTTACAAATTAACACGCCATTTAGAGTATTTCCAGAAGGATTTCCTGAAGATTTAATTGAACAAATTAAAACATATACAGGCCGTGGTGTGGTCGCAAATCACCCAGCATCAGGAACTGAGATTATTGATGAGTGGGGCGAACATCAAATGGAGACGGGAGATTTAATTATTTATACCTCAGCGGATCCCGTTTTACAGATTGCGGCACATGAAGACATCATCCCATTAGAAGAATTATATGATATTTGTGAGTATGTACGAGACATTACCAAAGAAGATCCATATATGATTGGACGTATTATCGCACGCCCATTTATTGGAGAGCCAGGTAATTTCAAACGAACAAGTAATCGACACGATTATGCTTTAGATCCTTTTGAACAAACAATGTTGGATCATTTAAAAGAAGCAGATTATGATGTGATATCGATTGGAAAAATTGTAGATATCTTTAATGAAAAAGGTATAACTGAAGCCGTTCGTACAGAGTCGAATATGGATGGAGTCGATAAACTTTTAGACATCATGAAAAATGACTTTACGGGTCTAAGCTTCACAAATCTAGTGGACTTTGATGCGCTTTATGGACACCGTCGTAACCCAGAAGGCTACCGTGACGCCATTGAAGATTTTGACGCACGTATTCCAGAAATTATTGAGAATTTACGAGAAGATGATTTACTCATCTTAACTGCCGATCATGGGAACGATCCGACGTTTGAAGGAACGGACCATACAAGAGAATATGTTCCTTTATTAGTTTATAGTCCAAAATTCCAAAAGTCTGGGGAGATTCGCCAAGGCTATTTCGCAGACATATCAGCGACTATTTTAGAAAACTTTGGTTTAAAACCTATGAAAAATGGTTCAAGCTTTTTAAATGAATTAAATTAATTGGAGGGTGTAAGATATGACAGAAACAAGTATTTTTGAGAAAGCGAATAATGCTGCAAGTTATATTAAAGAAAAGGGTGTTCAAGAGGTCGAAGTTGGTTTGATTTTAGGATCTGGACTGGGCGAGTTAGCGGATGAAATTGAGGAAGCCATTGTAATTCCTTACGAAGAAATTCCAAATTTCCCCGTATCGACTGTTGAAGGACATGCTGGGCAACTTGTTTATGGTCTTTTAGGCGGTAAAAAAGTATTAGCACTTCAAGGAAGATTCCATTATTACGAAGGTTATACAATGGGTGAAGTGACTTTTCCAGTACGGGTTATGAGTAGTTTAGATGCACACTCGATTATAGTTACTAACGCAGCTGGAGGAGTAAATGAAGACTTTGAACCTGGAGACTTAATGATGATTACTGATCACATTAACTTTACTGGAACGAGTCCATTAATCGGACCAAACGATGAGGAAAAAGGTCCGCGCTTCCCAGACTTATCTCAAGCCTATGACAAAGAATATCAATCATTTATTGAAGAGTCTGCGACAGAATTAGGACTTTCTCTTAAAAAAGGCGTATATATGGGCTTTACTGGTCCGACGTATGAAACGCCTGCAGAAGTTCGAATGGCACGAATAATGGGAGGAGATGCGGTAGGTATGTCGACGGTTTCGGAAGTTATTGTCGCACGCCATGCAGGTCTTCGAGTAGCTGGAATTAGTTGCATTACTAACTTAGCAGCAGGTATGGGTGCTGAGTTAAACCATGAAGATGTTATTGAAGTTTCGACTCGAATTCGTTCTTCTTTCAAAGAATTAATTGTTTCTCTTTTAGGTAAACTATAAAAAGCTCATTAAGAAATGTAGTTTTTTGTTTCAATCAAAAGTATTGAAACAAAAGAAACTACATTTCTTTTATTAATGTATTAAAAATTGCATTTTTCTTTGAATATTGTTAACTTATAGGCGACTAAGATTGTTAATATACGAATTACAGTTTATCTTTTACTGATTATCCTGTATAATAACCAATTGTAACTTAAATAAAAAGTAGGTATTAATATGAATGAGACAAATAAAATCGGCGATTTTAATTTTCAGCCCACCATCAAGATAAATAATACAGGGCATTTAGAGATTGATGGCGTAGATACAATCGAACTTGCCGATAAATATGGCACTCCACTATTAATTTATGATGTAACTACTATCCGTAAAAATATCGAAAAATTTAAAGTAGCTTTAAAAAATTACAAAGGGACGGCGAAGATATCTTATGCGAGTAAGGCCTTTGCGTCTGTAGCTATGTATCAAATTATTAATCAGGAAAATATTTCGATTGATGTGGTTTCAGGTGGGGAACTTTTTATTGCGAAACAAGCCGGGTTTCCAGGAAGTCGCATTAATTTTCATGGGAATAACAAATCGAAACAAGAATTAGAAGATGCATTAGATTATGAGATTGCTCACTTTATCGTAGATAATTTTCATGAACTTGAGATGCTTACCAAACTTGCGAAGGAACGTGAGCAAGAAGTCTCTATCATTTTACGCGTGACTCCGGGAATTGATGCTGATACGCATAAATATGTTATGACCGGGCAAACGGATTCTAAATTCGGTTTTGATTTACAGAGTGGTCAGGCGAAAGATGCTATTTTGAAAGCCATGGAAGCTCCTTATATTCATTTTGAAGGCTTGCATATTCATATCGGTTCGCAAATTTTTGAAACAGATAGTTATTTGCTATCAATTAAACAAGTCCTAAACTCTGTCCAAGAATGGCAAAAAGAATTCAACTTTCATCTCAAAGTGTTCAATATTGGTGGAGGTTTTGGCATTCAGCATACACCCGATGAAGAAGAATCTCAGTCGGTTAAACAATTAGAAATAATTACTCAGGATTTAATGCGAATGCTTGATGAGTATGATATGGAGTATCCTGAATTATGGATTGAACCGGGACGAAGTATTGTAGGAGAAGCTGGAACTACAATATATGAAGTAGGTAGCCAAAAGAACTTACCGAATGTTCGACATTATGTTTCAGTAGATGGAGGAATGGCGGACAATATTCGCCCGGCATTTTATGATGCCAAATATTTTGCAAAAATTGCCAATCGTATGCATGCAGAGTCAACCACAGAAGTATCTATTGCAGGGAAAGCCTGTGAATCTGGAGATATGCTCATATGGGACTTACCTTTACCAGAAGTAGAAGCCGGTGATCGATTAGCTGTCTTTAATACGGGAGATTATACATTTGTAATGGCAAGCAACTATAATCGACTTCCGAGACCAGCAGTTGTTTTTGTAGAGAAGGGCAAAGAGTTTTTAGCGATTCGAAGAGAAACGTTTGAAGATTTTATGCGGTTTGAACAATTCTTACCAGATGATTTCTAATGTTACAGATGGATGAAAGATAAAAGGCGGGATGAAATGCTTATTCAATTTAATAGCGATTATGAGAAAATTTCTATGGGGTTACTGTCTTTTATTGAAGACTTTAAAGATCCTGCTCGTTTACAAGAAGAAATTGAGCGGTATAAAATTTCCGAAGAGCGCGATTTATTCTTATGGCAAAGTGAAGAAACAGGAAACTTAATTGGATTAATTGGTATTGAAAAAGAAAATGATTATATTTTACTTCGCCATATCAGTATCGATCCTTCTTTTCGAAATGAAGGAATATCTTATCGCATGTTAGAAGCTTTAAATGAGAGATATCCAAATAATAATATTGTTTCTACACTTGAGACAGCTTCAATTGTTTCGAGCTGGCAAAGGAAACGAGCGGAAGAATAAAGATAAATAAAAGAGGGGAGATTAAGGATTGGACAAGCAAAAAAAAGAATTAAAATTGGAATTAGATGTTTTTGAAGGTCCACTTGATTTACTCTTGCATTTAATCAATAAATTTGAAATTGATATTTATGATATACCGATTCTAGAAATCACTGAACAATATATGCATTATTTAAAAGAGATGCAAAACTTAAGAATTGACGTAGCCAGTGAATATTTTGTAATGGCTGCTTCTTTGATGCGGATTAAAAGCGAAATGCTCGTTCCAAGAAATGAAAATCATGCAGAGATCGAAGAAGATTTTTATGAAGACGAAGATCCAAGAAAAGCTTTAATGGAAGTCCTATTAGAATATAAGCAAATTAAAAGTGTGGTACCCAAATTTGAAGAACGATCGGAAGAACGTTCAGATTATTTTGGAAAAGACCCATCAGATATCTCAAAATTTCAAGAAACAGTAGAGCTCAAAGACTTAGGTTTAGGTATTAACGATTTAGCCGATATATTTACCGATATTTTAAAACGGCATCATTTAGATACACCTCAGCCGACTAAAATTGATACTGAAGAGATAACAGTTATTGAGCAGATGGAAAAAATTAGGGCTCATTTTATTCACTCCGAAAGAAAATCTGTCTCTTTTTCAGAATTAATTGAGAAACCTACACGTCAAACATTAGTGGTTACTTTTTTAGCGTTACTTGAAATGGTTAAAAATAATCAAGTATACGCTCAGCAAGATTCAATTGAATCAGATATAACGATATCAATTGTTGAAAACATTGAGAAAGAAAAGTTGGGATAAAGTGAATGAATTAGCGACTATAGAAGCCTTGTTATTTGTAGCTGGTGATGACGGACTTACATTAGAAGAAATATCCAAATTAATCAATCGCCCAATGGATATTATTGAAGATCTTTTAGAAAAACTAGAAGAAAAATATCGAACGGATGAAGAGAGTGGCTTATTGTTATTGGAGACGGCCTTAAAGTTTCAGATTGTAACGAAGAAAGAATATGCGTCTTACATTAAACGATATGCTCAGTCGCCTTTCTCACAAACATTGAGTCGTGCCTTGCTGGAAACGCTTGTTATCGTTGCCTATAAACAACCAGTCACACGTGTGGAAATTGAAGAAATTCGTGGTGTACAAGTGGCAGGAAATTTACAAAAATTAAAATCACGACAGTTAGTGGAAGAAGTAGGTCGCTTAGATAGACCGGGAAACCCGTTATTATATGCGACAACTCCCTTCTTTCTAGATTATTTTGGAATAAACTCTTTAGAAGAACTTCCGGAATTGTCTGAAGCAGATGAAGAAAATGAAGTTTCAGACTTATTTTTTAAAGACTTTCAGCAAAATTTTGAAGTGAATGATGAATTTTAAAACGGTTAAGAAAGAAACCTTATAAGGAGGGGTACAATGGAAAGATTACAAAAAGTGATGGCTCATGCAGGTGTTGCCTCACGCCGTAAGTCTGAAGAAATTATTCAGCAGGGGAGAGTTCAAGTAAATGGAAAAGTTGTCAGGGAATTAGGAACACAAGTATCCGTTAATGATGAAATATTAGTTGATGGCATACCTCTTGAGAGAGAACAAAAAGTCTATATTTTACTCAATAAACCACGCGGAACAATTTCTACAGTTGATGATGACAAAAATCGAGACACTGTTTTAGAGTTAATTGAAGGAGTAGAGGAAAGAATTTATCCTGTAGGCCGTTTAGATTGGGATACAACTGGAGCATTACTATTAACAAATGATGGAGAGCTCTCTTATAAATTAACTCATCCCAGTTTTGAATTTCCAAAAACATACGTGGTAAAAGCCCAAGGCCATTTCCAAAAGAAAGACGCCAATAGAATGTCTCGGGGAATTTATATTGATGGAGGCAAAACGGCTCCGGCTCGAGTAAATATTTTAAGTTATGATAACAATTCAAAAACAACAATGGTTCGAATTACACTTCATGAAGGAAGAAACCATCAAGTGAAAAATATGTTTAAATCAATGGGGTATCCTGTTGAAAAATTAACGCGTGAAAGTTTCGGATTTTTAAGGGTTGATAACCTTCCTTCTGGAGAATGGCGATTCTTGAAACCTCAAGAAGTCAAAGAATTAGAAGAAATGGTTAAAGAAAAATAAAGCAAAAGCAGTCCGGATTCTGAAAGAAAGGCTTTACATCTTTTTTTGATTCCTGTATACTGTAATTAATAGAAAATGATTCGTCTTCAGGGGCAGGGTGAAAATCCCGACCGGTGGTATAGTCCACGACCTTTAACCTTTTGTTAGGTTAGAGCTGAACTGGTGTGATTCCAGTACCGACAGTATAGTCTGGTATAAAGAAGATGGAGCTTTTACATACAAATATGTATGAATGTAGCTCTATTTATTGTCCTGTGGATAATAGATAGGCTTTTTTTCATTAGCTCTACCTCAACAGATGAATCCTTTTTAATTTATATTGTCGAATGCAGGCAAAAAATTATAGGAGGATTTTAGATGATAGACAAACGTACAAGAAAGATTGTGGTTATTGGTATACTCGCAGCACTCGCATGGATTATTTCTCAATTCAGTTTTCCGCTCTTACCGTGGGCACCGTTTTTAAAAATCGATTTCAGTGATATTCCAGTTGTATTAGGAATGTATATATTTGGACCTCTTTCAGGAATAGCTATTGCAGCCGTTCGATCGTTACTTTCTTATGTAATGACCGGTGGAGAAGCTGGCTTTCCTATTGGAGATACTGCGGCTTTCATAGCTACTTTATCTTACACTCTTCCAGTGTATTACATCATTCGAAACCGTGCTGCAAATATGAAGACTGTTTTAATGGCGAGTAGTGTGGGTACAGTATCATTAACAACTGTTTTGGCACTCTTAAATTGGTTAGTTATCGCACCTTTATATATCTATGTAATGGGCTTTAGCGTAGGACCAATGCGTGAATATTTAACTATTTCTGTGATTCCTTTTAACTTATTAAAAGGTGCGTTTGTGTCAATTATCTTTTTTGCGCTATACAGTAAGTTACATGTGCAATTAGATAAAATGAGAGATAATATAGAGGAAGTTATTTTAGAATCGTAATCTACTCAAAATAAATGTCAATAGTCTTAAATGGAAGAGTCTTTCCGTTTAAGACTATTTTTGCTTTCTACCTGTTCATCTTTAAATGTTATTTTGTATTCAACTGTAAAAAGAGTACAATATAGAAAAGAATTACGAGGAGGGGTGTTTTTTATGAGCGATTATTTTTCATTGTATGTATTAAGTTATTTTGATTTAGACCGATCAACAAATGCTTCCCAAATCCTACATGTCTTTCATGGAAAAAGGACGCCCTCGATGTTTTATCGAATTGAAAAAAATGGCTGGCACCCGGGGTTTCAGTTGAGTACGAATATACAAATGGAACATTTAGAAAAAATTATAAATAGTCACTTACAAAATGGCTGGCTAGTCAAATACGAAAAGGGCTACTCACTAACTAAAAGTGGGCTAGAAGCGACTAAAGAATATTTTGAAAAACACTATTATCCACAAAAAATCCGTACTTTTACAAATGCAAACATAAGAAATCCTTTTTGGGAACGGTGGCAACTTTTTAGCCAAGTTTTTTCTGAATTAAGTTATCAAAGTAATTCTTATACACCTATAATCAAGCATCCGCATCATCAAGAAAGTGTTCGCCATTTATTTTACCAATTCAATACTGAAAAAGAATCTTTACTTAAGCAATGGATAAAAGAACAATCTTTCATTTTTCATCAAATGGATGATAAAACGGCTGATGTAATAATGAATCAGCTAACTGGTTACAAGAAAATTGGACAAACAAAAGAACAAATTAGAAATACAATAGATATGGAATTCTTGGAATTTCAATTTTATATGAATGACATACTTGAAGTTTTCATTCAAACCATAAATCAGCAGGACAGGGCTGTTCCTATTCATGTTGCGATTTTAAACAGTATTTTTATTGAACATAATTATGGGTTATCCGCTAGTACAAAGCATACATATGATTTGCTGAAAATAGGTCGAACACCAACTGAAATTGCCAATATTCGTAGGTTAAAATTAAATACAATTAAAGAGCATCTTCTTGAAATAGCGTTTGTATTTGAAGAGTTTCCATACGAGAAATTTATACCAAAAGAACTGTATGGAAAATTGAAGCTTAAATTTGAACATCAAAAAGATTATACGTATAAAGAAGCCGTAGAGGATTTTGAACAACTTGAATTTATACATTTTCGATTAACCGAATTAGAGAGGATGCGTCATAAATGAGGAATGAAATAGAACAGGTTTTGAATGAAAAATTTGGCTATCCATCCTTTCGACCTGGACAACGAAAAGCGATAGAAACAATCCTTTCAGGAAAAGATTCTTTAGTTATGTTGCCGACAGGAACAGGAAAGTCACTGTGCTATCAATTACCAGCTTATTTAAAAACGGGAACTACTTTAGTCATTTCACCCTTATTATCTTTGATGCAAGATCAAGTTGAAAATTTAAGACTTCAAGGTGAAAAGAACGTGGTTGCACTCAATAGTTTGACCCCTTATTCTGAAAGGAATAGAATTTTTTCAAATTTAGAAAAATATCGTTTTATCTACACCTCACCTGAAATGTTACAAAATAATGAAATACTTCAACAACTAAAAAGAATCAAAATTAACCATTTCATAGTGGATGAAGCCCACTGTATTTCGCATTGGGGAACTGATTTTCGTCCGGACTATTTAGTTCTAACGCATGTACGTAAAGAGCTTGGTAATCCACCGACGATGGCTTTGACTGCAACAGCTACAAAGCGAGTACGAAATGAGATTATTGATTTTCTAGGATTAGATAGAAGCTCGACAGAACAGATTATCCAATCAGTGGATCGTCCTGAAATTAAATATATTGTCGAGCACTGCGAAGGTAATAAGTTTGAAAAAATTATTTATTATACTAAACAAATTAATGGCCCTGGTATCATCTATTTTACGAGTAAAAAAATAGCAGAAGAAACCGCAGAGAGATTAAGAAGTCATTATCAAATTCGAGCAGAAAGTTATCATTCAGATATTGAGGCAGATGATAGAATAAAAATTCAACAACAATTTTTAGAAAATAAACTTCAAATTATTTGTGCTACAAGTGCATTTGGAATGGGTTTTGATAAAAAAGACATACGATTTGTGATTCATTACCATCTACCTGCTTCTCCAGAAATGTATTTGCAAGAAGTAGGACGGGCAAGCCGAGATGGCCATGAGAGTTTAGCCATTTTACTGTATGAAAAAGGTGATGAATATATTCAGCACAATTTTATTCAAGAATCCTTACCGGCAAAGGATGATTTAATCTGGGTGAAACAGAATAAAAAGAAAAATGCCTATGAGCAAGATGCACTTTTAAAATTGGCTGATTACTTTATTCAACGTTATCCAAACATAAATGAAGCGTTAGCCAAAATAAATGAACGCAAACAAATTAAAAACCAACAACTCTACTATATGTTGCAGTATATTGGTACAGATTGTTGCAAACGACAATATTTACTAAAATATTTTGAAGAGACGCTTGAAGAAGAACTGGAAGTTTGTTGTATAAGCTGCGGATTTTTACTTGAAAAATTATTCAAGACATTAAATTCTATTCAATCCTTTGATTACGAAGAGGGACTGACGTTGATAGGCTGGGAAAAACAGTTTAAGCAATTATACAATATTTAATAACTATTCATAGCATAGTATGTTACAATATAAAATGAAAACAAGTATGGAAGGATGAAATCCTATGAGTAAGAAAAAGCAATCATCGGATGAAGAAATTTGGTCTAAACGATTTGATGAAGATCAAGACGATTTAGAATACGTTTCTAGAAGTGAACGATCAAAAAACAACCGAGATCGAGAGGATAAGATGTCTCCGATATTAACGGGTACAGTTATCTTTTTAGCGGTCCTAATTTTAGCAACTATTTTTTATTATGTTTGGTTTACAAACCGTCCCTCCAATCAGCCGGATGTAGCTGAAGAAGATGATGTGGAGATTGTAGCCGAAGATCAGAATGAAGAAGCAGAAGAGGAACCGGAAGAAGAAGTGGCTGAAGATGAAACGGACGCAGAGCCAGAGGAAACAGAAACTTCGCCTGAGCCTGAGCCAGAGCCAGAACCAGAACCTGAACCAGAACCAGAACCTGAGCCCGCTCCGGAGCCTACACAAGAACAAGCTCCCGAACCAACCCCTGAACCAGCTCCTGAACCAGCAGTAGAGGTTGAACCTGTGACGCCTCCGACCGACAGAGCGACTTATACCGTTCAGGCAGGAGATAATATGTATCGTATTGCTTTAAATCACGGGATGACAACGCAAGAATTAATGGCACTAAACAATTTATCTGATGAGTCGGTATATATTGGTCAAGTGCTTATCGTAGAATAGCAATGACAGGAAGAGGATAATTTAGTGGTTACTTTAGATTACAAAATTGCTATTGATGGCCCAGCATCTTCGGGAAAAAGTACAATAGCAAAAATTTTAGCCGATAAATATAGTTTAGTCTATGTGGATACAGGGGCAATGTATCGTACATTAACTTACTTAGCTTTAAAAAATAATGTACCAGTTACTAATGAAGACTTACTTCTCAAACTTTTAAAAGAAACAACTATTTCTTTTAAAAAAATAAAAGAGGGACAGCTCGTGTTTGCGGATGATGAAGATGTAACTGAAGCAATTAGAAGTCATGAGGTCACAAATAATGTTTCAGAAGTCTCGGCCTTTGCAAAAATCCGAGAAGAACTTGTTTCACGTCAACAAAAAATCGCTAAAGATACGGGTGTAGTGATGGATGGTCGTGATATAGGAACCGTTGTACTTCCCAATGCGGATGTTAAAATATTTTTAGTTGCTAGCGTTGAAGAACGTGCTGAGAGAAGATATTTAGAGAATCAAGCAAAAGGTATCGACTCGGATTTCGAACGTCTCAAACAAGAAATAATCGCTCGAGATGACTATGATTCAAATCGAGAGGTTTCACCTTTAAAACAAGCGAGTGACGCTGTGCGCTTAGATACGACTAGTTTATCGATTGAGGAAGTCGTAGAAAAGTGTATGAATATTATAGAACGTAAGAAAAAGAATTAAAATTTTGCTATAAATGAGTTTATAATGAGAAGAAATAGACGTTTTTTCACAAATCTTACCTATTTAGTGGTTTTAATGTGATATATATAGTATAATATGTTAAGATGAAATTATTGATGGTATTGGGAGGCACAAGAATTATGTCGGAAAATGAAAACAAAGAACTAGAAGTGAATGAGGAAGTAGAAGAAACTGTTGAGCAAGAATCAACAGAAGAATTAGTTGAGGAAACAGTAGAGGTTGAAGCTGTGGAAGACAATTCTGAAGACGCACAAATGGAAACAATGTCAGATGCATTAGACGCTTCAGTAGAAGTTAAGCCTGGAGATATTGTTGAAGGCGTTGTTTTAACGATCGACGAGGATAAAAATGTGGTCGTTGGTTTAGACTCAGGTCATGAAGGATATATTCCAATTCGTGAATTATCAACAAATCACGTAACGGATCCTGCTGATGAAGTAGAAATCGACGAGCGTATTCGTGTATCAGTTATTCGTATTATAACGGATAAAGAGCAAGGTGGATTTATCCTTTCTAAAAAGCGTGTAGATCAAGAAGAGGTTTGGAATGAACTACAAGAGAAATTTGACAACGGCGAAACAGTAGAAGCTGAAGTAAATCGTGTAGTTAAAGGTGGAGTAACAGTTGATTTAGGTGTTCGAGGATTTGTTCCTGCATCTCAATTAGATACTCGCTTTGTTCGTGATTTAACTGAATTCAAAGGAAATACTTATGAATTCAAAATCATTGAAATTGATCCAAAAAATAGCCAGCTTATTCTATCACGTCGCGAATTAATGGAAGCTGAAGAAGAAGAGAAGCGTGCAGAAGCCATTGAAAAACTTGTAGAAGGTGAATCAACTACTGGTACTGTTGTTCGTTTAACAAACTTCGGTGCATTTGTTGACTTAGGTGGAATTGATGGGTTAGTTCACATTTCTGAAATTGCTCATGAACACGTAGAACATCCAGAAGATAAATTAACTGTCGGTGAAGAAATCGAAGTTAAAGTTCTAAGCGTAGATAAAGATCGTGAACGTGTATCATTATCTATTAAAGAACTACAACCTGGACCATGGGATACCGTTGATGAAGAATATGCGGCTGGAACTGAAACTACAGGTATTGTAAAACGTATCGTTGATTTTGGAGCGTTCGTTGAATTGAAACCTGGTGTTGAGGGATTAGTTCACATTTCTGAAATGTCACATCGTCATGTAGAAACACCTCATGAAGTTGTTGGCGAAAATGAAGAAGTTAAAGTAAAAGTATTAAGTGTTGATCAAGATGAGCAACGTGTTTCATTAAGTATTAAAGCTTTAGAAGAAGCTCCAGAACGTGAAGAACAACCACGTCAAGAGTCTCGTCAAGAATCACGTAAACAACCTCGTCAAGAAGTTCGTCAACCACAATTAAGAGACGAAGAAGATGATTCAGCATTTACAATTGGAGACCAATTGGGTGACCAATTAAAAGGGTTATTCGGTAACGACGACGAATAAGACTTAGGATAATCATTTGTAAATAAAATTAATAACACCCAACTTATTTGCGAAAACAAAAAAGTTGGGTGTATATTATTGTTTAGAATAGTTTTAGAAAGTTGGTGACAATATGTCAAAACCAAAAGTAGCAATTGTAGGACGTCCAAATGTGGGTAAATCTACTATCTTTAATCGAATTATCGGGGAACGAGTATCGATTGTTGAAGACGAACCAGGAGTCACGAGAGACCGCATATACGGAACTGGTGAATGGTTAGGTCAAGAGTTTTCCTTAATTGATACAGGTGGTATTACTTTAGAGAATACGCCCTTAGACATTGAAATTAAGAGTCAAGCAGAAATAGCAATTGAAGAAGCCGATATCATTATATTTATCGTCGATAGTCGGGTTGGGGTAACGGATTTAGATGAAAGTATAGCTCAAATCCTTTATCGGTCAGAAAAAGACGTTGTCTTAGCGGTCAACAAAGCAGATAACCCTGAACAAAGAGAACAAGTCTATGAGTTTTATTCCTTGGGGCTTGATGAACCATTTCCAATCTCAGGAACTCACGGCTTAGGATTAGGTGATTTATTAGATCGTGTAGTAAGTTATTTTAAACAAGATTCTGTCGATGTTTATGATGATTCAACTATCAGGTTTAGTTTAATAGGACAACCGAATGTCGGAAAATCAAGTTTAGTGAATAAAATTTTAGGAGAAGAACGAGTAATTGTCTCTCCTAAAGAAGGAACAACCCGAGATGCAGTAGATACACCTTTTGTAGATGAAGAAGGTCAAGAGTTTGTTATTATAGATACAGCTGGTATTCGTAAGCGTGGAAAGATTTATGAGAATACAGAAAAATACAGCGTTTTAAGGGCTCTTACTGCTATTGAACGTTCCGATGTAGTCTTATGTGTCATAGATGCCCAAGAAGGCATTAGAGACCAAGATGCGCGTGTATTTAGCTATGCTCATGATGAAGGAAAAAGTATAATTATTCTCGTGAATAAATGGGATGCGATTGAGAAAGATAATCATTCAACAAAAGAATTTGAAAAACAAATTAGAACGCGTTTCAAATTTTTAGATTATGCGCCAATCTTATTCGTTTCAGCCGAAACAGGACAGCGGTTGCATCGTCTGCCTGAATTAATTAAGTCAGTTTACGAGAGCCGTATGCAGCGCATTCAGTCTTCTATATTAAATGACGTTCTAATGGATGCCTTAGCGATGAATCCGACGCCTACAGTTAAAAATAAACGATTAAAAATTTATTATATGACTCAGGTAGCAGTTGGACCGCCAACCTTTATCGTATTTGTAAATGATACAGAATTACTGCATTTTTCTTATCGAAGATTTTTAGAAAATCAATTACGAGCTAATTTTAGCTTTGAAGGTACGCCAATAAAGTTAATTCCTCGGAATAGAACGTAAAAGTACAAAAATTATTTATAATTTCA
>DAIOTF010000015.1:0-27978 GCA_036752165.1 Atopostipes sp. | reverse complement strand
AATGGTGCGGTTATTGATACGACATTTCGTTCGCGCATCGATCAAATTATAAGAGAGGTGCAGAATGGCTGAGAGAGATGAACAAATTGTTCAAAAATTAAAAGAAAGAATTCAACAAATTGACTGGGAGTTTAATGATCTGGATACGGGTTCAGTTTTAACCGTAGGTGATGGAATAGCTCTAGTTCGCGGATTACGTGGAGTTCAATCGAATGAATTGGTTCGTTTTGAAGATGGTACAGTTGGTTTGGCTCTAAACTTAGAGGAAAATCAAGTAGGTATTATTTTATTAGGTAGCGATGAAAACATTCGAGAAAACGATACGGTTTACCGTACAGGAGAAATTGCACGTGTACCGGTAGGAAATGAATTGTTAGGACGTGTTGTTGATCCACTCGGTGTTCCTTTGGATGGTAAAGGTGAAGTAGGCGCTACTGAAGAATATTTAGTTGAGCGTCCAGCTCCTGGTGTAATGACACGTAAAAGTGTTCACGAACCAATGTACACGGGTGTGAAAATCGTTGACTCAATGATTCCTATTGGTAAAGGTCAGCGTGAATTAATTATCGGTGACCGTCAGACAGGTAAAACTGCAATCGCCATGAATGCAATTTTAAACCAAAAAGATACAGGGGTGAAATGTGTTTATGTAGCGATTGGTCAGAAATCTTCAACTGTCGTTGAGATTCAAGAAACACTTGCTCGTTACGGCGCAGATAAATATACGGTTATTGTAAACAGTCCAGCCGATGATCCTTCCGCATTACAATATCTTGCGCCTTATGCAGGATGTGCAATTGGTGAATATTGGATGGATAAAGGTGAAGACGTTTTAGTTATTTATGATGATTTATCGAAACACGCGGTAGCTTACCGTACAATTTCATTATTATTACGTCGTCCGTCTGGTCGTGAAGCTTATCCAGGAGATGTTTTCTACTTACATTCACGTTTATTAGAGCGTGCAGGAAAGTTAAACGAAAATTATGGTGGCGGATCGATGACAGCTTTACCTATTGTTGAAACCCAATTAGGTGATATTAGTGCGTACATTCCAACAAACGTTATCTCCATTACCGATGGACAGCTCTTCTTAGATACGGAAGATTTCCATGCAGGTGTGCGTCCAGCGGTTGACAGTGGACTGTCAGTTTCACGTGTTGGAGGAGACGCTCAAACGAAAGCAATGCGAGATGTGGCAGGCTCATTAAGATTACAACTTGCACAATATGAAGAAATGCAATCATTCGCTCAGTTTAGTTCAGATATTGATGAAGACACACAACGAGTAATTGACCATGGTCGACGTTTGGTTGAGTTGTTAAAACAACCAGCACAACAAGTTATTGCCCATGAACTTGTCGTTTTGAGTCTATATTTAAGTGAGTATGGTTGGATTGACAAATTAGAAGTGGATCAAGTTAGAGCTTTTGAAAGCTTTATGCATGAAACTTTTAAAGAAAAGCATACACATCTATTAGCAGAAATTGCTGAAGATTACGTATTAACAGATGAGATTAAAGAAAAAATCGAAGCAGCCTTAGAAGTTATTTACGATGATTTCATGGTGATGCATAATGGCTGAGAATATTAAAACCATTCAGCTGCGTTTAAACACAGTGAATCAGGTTTCAAAAATTACAAATGCCATGAACTTGGTAGCTATGAGTAAGCTGCAAAAATTTCAACGCCAAATGAATGAGTTAAAAGAAATTAGTCAACAATTTGATGAGATTGGTACAGAAACATTTGAAACATCAAAAGATTTACCAGTTTTACCGGTTGTTATCTCATCGGATTTAGGATTAGCTGCTTTGTACTACCGAACATTACAAACGGAAGTACAAAAATTAGGTGCCGAAAATGTATTTTGGATTGGTAGACAAGGTTATGATCGTTTGCAAAGGATAGAGGGTATTGAAATTCTCAATGAAATGCGTTCAAGTGATCAACTTTATATGGAAGATTTCTTTGATGAAATCATTCATTTAATGGATTACTATCAAATCCAAATTGCTATACCGAGAATGAGTGGTAACGAAGTAGAGGTTGAGTGGCGTGAATTAAACCGTCAGTTAATCCATACAGATCTCATTATTTATGAACCAGATTACGAAACGGCCAATAAACGTTATCAAGAATTTTACATGTACGTCTCATTATATGAAGCGTATTATCAATCGAAATTCTCTGAAAATATGGTCCGACGTATAGCCATGCAAGCGGCAACAGATAACGCAAATGATATGCGTGAACAATTACGTAACCGATTCAACCAGTTACGTCAAGAAGAGATTACTCAAGAAATTTTAGAATTATCTGCGGGGGTGGAGTAACTATATGAATAAAGGAACAATTAATCAGGTTATTGGTTCCGTGGTGGAAGTAAAATATAAAAAAGATGAACTTCCAAATTTATACAATAAACTAATCGTTCAAAGTGAACCAGAAGTTGTTTTAGAAGTTGCACAACACATCGGTCACGATGTTGTTCGCTGTATCTCTATGCAAACAACGGATGGATTAGTTCGTGGGATGGAAGTCTTAGACACTGGTGCACCTATTGAGGTACCTGTTGGCGATACAACTTTAGGACGAATGTTTAATGTGTTAGGTGAGCCAATTGATGAAAAAGAGCCACCAGCTGCGGAAGTCCAAATGCCTATTCATCGAGGCGCACCGGAATATGATGATTTGAAGACAAGTACAGCAATCTTAACTACTGGAGTTAAAGTTATTGATTTATTATGTCCATATCCTCAAGGAGGAAAAGTTGGGCTATTCGGTGGTGCGGGTGTTGGTAAAACAGTTCTTATGCAAGAGTTAATTCATAATACAGGTAGAGAAGGTGAAGACGTTTCAGTTATTGCCGGTGTAGGAGAACGTACACGTGAAGGTAATGATATGTATTATGAAATGAAAGATTCTGGCGTTTTAGATCAGACAGTATTAATTTATGGACAAATGAACGAACCACCAGGAGCACGTATGCGTGTAGCTTTATCTGGTTTAACAATGGCGGAATATTTCCGTGACGTTCAAAAACGTAACGTACTATTATTTATTGATAATATTTTCCGTTACATACAAGCAGGGTCAGAGGTTTCTGCTTTACTTGGTCGTATGCCATCAGCGGTTGGATACCAGCCAACATTAGCAAATGAGATGGGTGAGTTGCAGGAACGTATTACTTCAACGAATGATGGAGCAATCACGTCTATCCAAGCAATTTACGTACCAGCGGATGACTTAACAGACCCGGCTGCAGCGATTGCCTTCTCTCACTTAGATGCACGTACTGTTTTAAGTCGTGATATTGCTGCACTTGGAATCTATCCAGCGGTTGATCCACTAGAATCAAACAGTGGTTTATTAGCAGCTGAATATGTAGGAGAAGAGCACGTTCAAGTAGCTCAAGGTGTTCAGTCTATTCTGCAACGTTATGATGAATTGCAAGATATTATTGCGATTTTAGGAATGGAAGAATTAAGTGAAGAAGACCGTCTAACAGCTAACCGTGCACGTAAAATCAGAAACTTCTTATCCCAGCCTTTCTTCGTTGGTGAAAGTTTCACTGGCCGAGAAGGTGTGTTTGTAGAAGTAGAAGATACTATCCGAAGCTTCAAAGCTATCTTAGATGGGGAAGTTGATCATATATCAGAAAGTCATTTCTTGTTTAAAGCAACGATAGATGATGTAATTGCAGCTTCCGAAGAATAGCGGAGGGATACTATGTTTGAATTAACGATGATTACTGTGGATGGTAAGAAACAAAAAGAAGAATTAGCTCGTATCTCTCTTCCAACTAGCGATGGCATTCGCACAGTCTTGGCGAATCATATGCCAGTTGTTGCTCCGATTGAAATAGGGCAGGTTGTTCTTATTCGAGAGAATGAAAGAGAAACAGTTGTTGTCTCAGAGGGAATCTTTAATTTTAAAGATAACAAAGCTCATTTATTTGTTCGCACATTTGAATATGCAGATGAGATTGATGAAGCAAGAGCACAGCGAGCCAAAGAACGAGCAGAAGCTCGTTTACAACAAAAACTATCTAGACAAGAATATCTAGAAACCGAAGCAGCTTTAAAGAGAGCTATTACCCGGTTGTCTGCAAAAAGATAGTATTAAAAAGAACCGTATTTTTATGCGGTTCTTTTTATTTTTCCGGAATAGAATTGACTATAGGCGCACAGTTTGTTACGCTATGAACAACAAGTTGTAAGCGCTTTATAAAAGGAAAAGGAGGCTATAAATAATGGTAGAGTATTTGGATTGGGAGACACATAATGCGTTCGTGAAGGCTGTTTTCATGGCGGCGGGGGTACCAGAAGAAGATGCAAAAATATGTACTGAATTAATCACAGATGCAGATAAAAAAGGAATCGATAGTCATGGAGTAAATCGACTAAAACCAATCTACATTGATCGAATTCAAGCGGGTATTCAATCTCCTACTACTGAATGGGAAGTGATTAGGGAAACACCAACTACAGCAGTTTTAGACGGTGCGGATGGAATGGGACAAGTTGTTTCTTATCACGCAATGCGCATGGCTATAGATAAAGCGAAAGAATATGGTATGGGTATGGTCGCTGTACGCAATTCCACCCACTATGGTATAGCAGGATACTATACAGATATGGCAGCTGCAGAAGGCTGTATTGGCGCTTCTGGAACAAATGCACGTCCTTCTATTGCCCCAACATTTAGTGTGGAACCTAAGTTAGGTACAAATCCTTTCACTTGGTCGATGCCAACTGATGAAGCATTCCCATTTTCGTTCGATGCAGCCACCTCTATTGTCCAAAGAGGATATATTGAGTTATGGGACCGTGAAGGTAAGAAAGCGCCAGAAGGAACAGTAATAGGTTCAAAGGGTCAAGCAATGACAGAACCAGGGGAGATATTGCCAGCTTTAGTTACGGGTGAAGCAGCCTTAGCTCCTTTAGGTGGTATAGGTGAAGATTTAGGAGGATACAAAGGCTATAATTTTGCGACAATTGTCGAGATTATGTCGGCAGCTTTACAACAAGGAAACTATTTAAGTATGCTGTCTGGACTAGATGAAGAAGGAAAAGCTACAAAAAAATATCATTTAGGTCATTTCTTTATTGCGATTGATACAGAAGCCTTTATGGGTAGAGAGGCCTTTGAAAAAACAGCAGGTGATATCGTTCGAGAACTGCGTACTTCTAAAAAAGCTCCTGATGCAGAGCGCATTTATACAGCTGGTGAAAAAGAACATGAATATAAAATGGAACGTGAAAAAACAGGCTTACCGATCAATAAATCCGTTCAAAAAGATTTAATCAATTTGCGTGATGAGTTGAATATCAAGGATTTTGTATTTCCGTTTGAACAGGAGGCATAATTGTGACAAAAGATTCTGAAGCACTAAAAAAGCATTATGAATGGGCAGGAAAAATTGAGGTCATCAGTCGCGCACCTGTAACAAATAGAGAAGACTTAGCTCTTGCCTATACACCAGGAGTTGCTGATGCGTGTATGAGAATTGCTGATAATCCTGAAGAAGCTTATAAATTAACACGAAAAAATAATTTAGTTGCGGTCATTACAAATGGAACAGCAGTGCTGGGTCTTGGAAATATAGGTTCCCAAGCTGCGATGCCTGTTATGGAAGGAAAATGTATCTTACTAAAAGAATTTGCGGATGTTGATGCCTTTCCAATAAGTGTGGAATCAACGGATGTAGATGAAGTGGTTGAGACAATCAAACAAATAGCCGGGAGCTTTGGGGCTATCAACTTAGAAGATATTGCAGCTCCAGAATGTTTTGAAATCGAACGTCGATTGATTAATGAATTAGATATACCAGTCTTTCATGATGATCAACATGGGACCGCTATTGTAGTTGGAGCGGCAATTATCAATGCCTTAAAATTAAAGAATGATAAAAAAATTTCGAATTTTAAAATAGTAGTAAATGGAGCTGGGGCAGCTGGTATAGCAATTGCAAAACATTTGACTAGTCTAGGTGCAGAAAACATTCTCTTAGTGGATAAAAAAGGAATTATTCATAAAGACTATCCAAATTTATCTAGCGAACAAGAGCATGTACTTGGAATTGTGAACAAAGAAAATAAAACTGGGCCGCTTCAAGAGGCATTAAGAGGGGCTGATTTGTTTATAGGTGTTTCAGCGCCAAATATTTTATCAGCAGATGATATTCAATTAATGAATGACGACCCAATAGTGTTTGCAATGGCTAATCCTATTCCGGAAATAATGCCAGATGTAGCTAAAGAAGCGGGAGTTTCTATAATGGGTACAGGGCGTAGTGATTTTCCAAATCAAATCAATAATGTCTCTGCTTTTCCAGGTATATTTAAAGGAGCTTTAGCTGCAAATGCCACAAAGATTAATGAGGAAATGAAACTTGCTGCATCCTATGCGATTGCCAATTTAGTAAAAGAGGATGAATTGCATGAAGAGTATCTTATTCCGGATGTCTTTGATGAACGTGTAGTAACTGCGGTCGCAAAAGCAGTGAAAGAGGCAGCCATTGAGACAGGTGTCGTACGTAAGGTTTAATTTAAGTGAATCCTATTAAAACTAAGATTGCTATTTGAGGATTTACTCATTAGCAATCTTAGTTTTTAAAAAAGGATCGAAAACATGCATGTTGATAAAAAATGCCTTAAAATAAATGTAGGAGGGGTAAGAATGAAGTTTTTCTTAGATACAGCGAATGTTGACGAAATCAAACGTATTAATGAATTAGGCTTAGTAGATGGCGTAACGACAAATCCATCTTTAATTGCAAAAGAAGGGCGAGACTTTGAAACGGTGATTAAGGAAATCACTTCTGAGGTGAATGGACCAGTAAGTGCAGAAGTCGTAGGACTAAAAGCTGAAGAAATGATTGAAGAAGCACGTGAATTAGCCGCTTGGGCTGACAATGTTGTGGTGAAGGTACCGATGACTGAAGAAGGATTAAAAGCAGTCAATGTGTTAGCAATTGAAGGAATTAAAACAAATGTAACGTTAATTTTTACAGTTTCTCAAGGGTTGTTAGCTGCTAAAGCTGGCGCTACTTATATAAGTCCATTTGTTGGAAGACTAGAAGATATTGGGACAGATGCTTATGCTTTAATTGAGGATTTAAGAAAGATTTTAGACTTTTATCATTTAGATGCCGAGATTATTGCAGCAAGTATTCGTACCGCCCCACATTTAGAGGAAGTTGCTCGGCGTGGAGCCCATATTGCAACGATTCCGGGGACGCTTTTCCCGAAATTATGGAATCATCCTTTAACTGATTCTGGAATTAAAGATTTCTTAAGCGACTGGGATAAATATCAAGAACAAATATAAAAAATTAGAAGCAATCACATAATTTAAAAAAATCGGTCACCTTTTTATTCTTAGCTAATTCATTTCATTGCAAATCTTATTGGGACGAGTGCAGTTATTATTCACGGGAGTAGTAAGGATTAAAATACAGTTTGTAAATGCTTTCAAAAACAAGGTATATGAGGTACAATGCGGATAAGCTGAGCTGATGGGGAAGATTATGTCTATGTATAACTCACTAATATTGAAAGTGGGTATAGAAAGGGAAATGGTTCCATGACTGAAGAAGCCAAGTACAAAAAAGAAGTTCAGAATCGAAAGAAAGAATTTGAACATAAAAAAATGGAGCTTATATCTAAACTATGTGGTGAAGAAATAACGAAGAAGCGAGAAGGATAGTTAGACTCTCAGTAAAAAAGTATGTAAACTGAGACTAAAGAAATATTAGAGAGGTGTTTTTATGAAATTTGATAAAGGCGAGAGATTTTATAAAGAAAATGAAGAGCATGAGAAAATTGCAGAAATTACCTATAAAGCTGCGGAAGAAGGTGTGGTAGAAACAGACCATACATTTGTCGATCCTTCACTTCGAGGACAAGGCGTAGCTGAGAAATTAGTAGATCGCTTAGTCGAAGAAATGGAAAAAGAAGGGAAAAAAATTCGTCCCATTTGTCCATACGTTGTTAAATTATTTGAGCGAAAGCCAGAGAAATATGGACATATCGCTGTCGATTAAAATGTAAACATATAAGAGGCCAGCATTGTTTAATAACAATTACTGGTCTTTTTATAATTTTTCAAACTTTTTTTAGAAAATGAGTTGACAATACAGCAGACGTATTGTAGAATATATTTTGCGTTAAAAATACAGGCCCCTTGGTCAAGTGGTTAAGACACCGCCCTTTCACGGCGGTATCACGGGTTCGAATCCCGTAGGGGTCATAATAGCTTTTAAAGAAAAAATCTTTAATTGCATAAAATATGGTGGGGTAGCGAAGTGGCTAAACGCAACGGACTGTAAATCCGTCCTCTTTCGAGTTCGAAGGTTCGAATCCTTCCCCCACCACTTATAATTGGGCTGTAGCCAAGCGGTAAGGCATCGGGTTTTGATCCCGTGCATCCTAGGTTCGAATCCTAGCAGCCCAGTAGTTGAGCAATGCATCATGTTATGATGCATTGCTTTTTTATTGTTCTATTAAATTCTAAGTAAACCCCCTCTAAAAAAGCCTGTTAATATGCTATACTGTTAGTATCAATTTTTGAGAGTGGTGCTATATGATTGCTTGGTTAGAAAGTATAGAATGGTCAAATTTTTGGACCTGGATTACTGTCGTCAATATAATAGATATTTTAATCGTTACTTTTTTTATCTATCAATTAATTCGAATTGCTAAAGGAACAAAAGCGACTGAATTACTTAAAGGGATATTAGTCATTATCCTAATTAAATTTGTGAGTAATATTTTTCAGTTACACACAACAGAATATATTGTTGATTTCATTATTCAGTGGTCAGCTATTGCTTTAATTGTAATTTTTCAGCCCGAACTTCGTCGAGGTTTACAAACCATTGGGCGTGGAAGTTTATTCACTATAAGAAAAGAAGCTGATCCGGTCGAGTCGGCAATTGATGAAATTATCGAAGCGGTTCAGTATATGGGGAAGCGTCATATTGGCGCCTTAATTTCAATCGAGAGAAATTCTCCTCTAACAGAATACATTAAAACAGGAACTGAATTAGGGGCAAAAATTTCAAAAGAAATTATAATTAATGCTTTTATACCCAATACCCCATTACATGATGGGGCAATGATTATAAGTGATTTACACATTGCTTCGGCAGCAAGTTATCTCCCTTTGTCTGAAAGCGCGGCAATACCAAAGAAATATGGAACAAGGCATCGGGCGGCAATCGGACTTTCAGAAGAGACGGATGCCATTACGCTAGTTGTTTCTGAAGAAACAGGAACAGTGAGTTTGGCCCATCGAAGCAATCTCATGTCTGATTTGACAATCGAAAATTTAAGAGAATACTTAGTTGAAGAACTCGTTCCAATAGAAGAAGAAAAAAATAAAAATAAAGTTTCTCTTTTTTTAAATGAAGTGGCGGAGTCTATTCGAAAGGCTGTGAACAATGAATGAAATTCAATTTTAATAATCTTTGGTTTACTCGAATCTTTTCATTTGTTCTAGCAATCGGCTTATTCTTTTTTGTGAATCTCGAGAACCAAACGAGGTTTCAATCTACGGCACCCACAGATGGTGCGAGTATTACGAGTACGGAAATTATTACGAATTTGCCCATTGAAGTAAATATTAATACCGATCAATACTTTGTGTCAGGTATTCCTGACTCAGCTACCTTGCGTTTAGAAGGTCCACAAGCTCTAATTTTTCAGACAGTAGCTACTCAAAGTTATACTGTTTCAACTCCCAATTTAAATACTCTTGGAAGTGGGGAACACACGGTTCAACTACAAGTTGAAGGAGTATCTGAAAGTATTACAACAAGTGTTAGTCCGGGCTTTATAAACTTAACCATTGAAGAGAAAGAAACCGGTGAATATGAATTATCAGCAGTAGTTGATGAAGAGTTAGATGTTGCTGAAGGTTACGAGCTACTAGAACCGAGTTTGTCTACAAATATCGTTCAACTTTCTGGTGCTGCTTCTACAATGGCAAAAATTGATCAGGTAGTTGTTGAAATTGCGTCAAGTGAAGAAGGAATTAATTCTGATCTCTTAATGTCCGCACAAGTACTTGTACTGGATGAAAATGGTGAACCCTTAAATGTAAACACGAATCCAAGTCAAGTAGAAATCAATGTCCCGGTTGTGAGAACAATAAAAGAAGTTCCGATTGTATTACGTGAGGGAACGAATGGTCAGGTAGGATATAATTATGAGGTCTCGCTCAGCAACGCCGAATCGGATACAGTGCAGGTGCGAGGGGAACCAGAAGCCATTGCAGCTTTACAAAATTTCCCAGTGACAGTTGATTTAAGTGGAATTACAGAATCTCAAGTCATTACAATTCCTATTCAAGAGTTACCGCCTGGGATTGAAGAAATTAGTAAAGAAGAAATAGAAATCGTTATTGATGTCACAGAAGAAAATAATAACAGTCGCATAGACTTTTAAAATGAGTTTAAAGGAGTATATAAATGATTAAATTTGGTACAGATGGTGTAAGAGGAGAAGCAAATACGGAGCTAACTCCAGAAATCGCATTTAAATTAGGCCGCTTTGGGGGCCATGTTTTGGCTGAACATATTGAAGAAGATCATCCGCGTGTATTAGTTGGTCGTGATACTCGAATTAGCGGGCGCATGTTAGAGTATGCTTTAATTGCTGGACTTTTATCTGTTGGCGCAGAAGTATTGCGTTTAGGCGTTATTTCAACACCAGGAGTCGCTTACTTAACGAAACAACAAAACGCTACTGCAGGAATCATGATTTCAGCTTCGCATAATCCAGCTGAGGATAACGGTATTAAGTTTTTTGGAGCGGATGGTTTTAAATTATCTGATGAACAAGAAGCGGAAATTGAAGCTTTATGTAATGCAGATGAAGATAATTTACCTCGACCAAGTGCTGAAGGTATAGGAACATCTGAAGAATATAAAGAAGGTATTCTTAAATATATTCAGTTCCTCAAAAATACCATTTCAGGTGATTTAGCGGGTCTAAGTGTTGTACTTGACGCTGCCCATGGTGCTACTACACCAATGGTTAACAGTTTATTTGCTGATTTAGAAACGGACTTTTATGTTATTGGTGATTCTCCAAATGGTTTAAATATTAATGACGGTGTGGGAAGTACCCATCCTGAACTATTGGCTCAAACAGTTGTGGAAAAAGAAGCCGATCTTGGATTAGCTTTTGACGGAGATGGCGATCGTTTAATTGCTGTTGACGAAAAAGGGAATATTGTAGATGGAGATAAAATTCTTTACATCTGTGGAAAATATCTAAATGATACGGGGAAACTAAAGAATTCTACAATTGTTTCAACAGTAATGAGCAACATTGGTTTCTACCATGCCATTGAAAAGCATGGAATCAAATCGGTTAAAACGGATGTTGGTGACCGTTTTGTAGTTGAAGAGATGCGTGAAAATGGCTATAACTTAGGTGGCGAGCAATCAGGGCATATTGTTTACTTAGATTATTCAACGACCGGTGATGGTTTGCTTACGGGTATTCAATTGATGCACGTCATGAAAGAAACGGGTAAGTCACTTTCAGAATTAGCAGAAGATCTAACCGTTTATCCACAAAAATTAATTAATGTGCGTGTATCAGATAAAGACGCCGTAATGGAACATCCGCGTGTTAAAGAAGTGATTGCTGAAGTAGAAGAAGAAATGGCTGGCGATGGTCGTGTACTTGTTCGTGCAAGTGGAACAGAACCGTTATTACGAGTCATGACTGAAGCACCAACTGAAGAAACAGTCACGGAATATTGCGAAAGAATTGCAGATGTTGTTCGTGAAGAATTTGGAATAGAGTAGAAATAAAAGAACTGAGGTTGAATGCAAATGAACTTTAAAACACAAGCCAATCTCTATACTTCGGGTGATATCAAACGAGAAGCTAAAGCTCAATTGCTAGGCAAGTGGGGCCCAGCGATTATAATTGCGATAATCCCAGGACTTTTTAGTATACTTTTTTATCGAACAAGTTTGGATGAGACGCTTCTTAGCGTTATAATCGAACTGATTCGTGATTTTTTAGTCCTAGGAGTATCCTTCTCTTTTTTGAATCTTCTACGAAATCGGGAGTATATTTTAGAGCCGCTTCAAGAAATTTTATCACCGTTTCAGGCAAAATATTTCTTTAATTTACTGAAATTAAAACTTTGGAAAAATTTATTTATATTCCTATGGTCTTTACTGTTTTTAATACCTGGTATTGTGAAGTACTATAGTTATTCCCAAGCAGAATTAATCTATAAAGATACAGTGGATCGGACGGGTAAACAGCCAGATGCCCGTGCTTGTATTGAAGAAAGTCAGGAAAGAATGAATGGCCATAAAGCGGATTTATTTATTCTTGAATTCAGTTTTATCGGTTGGTATTTTCTAAATGCTCTGACTTTCGGAATATTAAGCTTATGGTTAATCCCTTATGTTGAAATGAGTCGCATGATTTTTTATGAGAACCTTACAAAAGGTTATTATTTAAACCGAAAAATAACGCGACGAAATAACATGGAAGAGGATGAGGAGGCATTCAATCCATCCTCAAACGAATATGAAGAAATCGGGAAAGACCCGAATGATTTTAGAGACTTCGAAGATTTTTAAAACAATATAAAAAGCCTATTTCCATTTTAGATAAAATTGGAAATAGGCTTTTTGAATAGAATTATCGACGTCTGTTGTTGCCACCGAATAGAAGAACTAATCGAAGGACATTTAAAAAGGCGGCAATTGCAGCAGCTACATAAGTGAGAGCTGCTGCTCTTAATACTTTGCGAGCACCTTCTAATTCGTCCCCAACTAGAATTTGTTGGGATTCTAAAATAGAAAGGGCACGATTTGATGCATTAAACTCCACAGGTAAGGTAATCACCTGAAATAAAAATGTTGTAGCAAATAAAATTAAACCAAGATTAATAAGGAAATCCCCCGTACCTGGTCCAAATAATAATCCAATTAATAAGATAGGGAAAGCAGCTGTTTGACCAATTCTAGTCACAGGTACAAGTGCACTACGCATACGTAAAAAAGCATAGTTGTCCCGGTCTTGTAAAGCATGTCCTGCCTCATGTGCTGCTACTCCAATAGCGGCAACTGATGTTGAGTTATTGGTGGAATCAGATAAGCGCAGTACTTTGTTTTGAGGATCATAATGGTCCGTTAAATTTCCTCGGACACTTTCAATTTGTACATTTTCTAAATTGCCATAGTCTAAAATATATCGAGTAATTTCCGAAGCATTATAATCTAACTTTGAGTGAACCTCACTATATCGATTAAATGTACTATTTACATAAGCAGAAGCTAAGCCTGAAATGGCTAAACCAATTAAAACTAAAATATAAGTAGGGTCATAATAAAAGGGAAAGAACAATTTAATCAACTCCTTTGTTATTTGGAACTCTTTTTTTATTATCTTTAACAGTATTATAACACAATCCAATGTAGAGAAAGTGAAGGAAGTTTGAATGAACTGTAAAGATTACCAAATAAATGGTATTATTAAACTAAATATAGGGTAAGAATCAATACATACCAAAAAGGAAAGTGGCGTAGATATGAGTGTCGATCAATTAATAAGTGGTTTTATTCAAGAAAGTATTCAAGTAGGGGACTTAGACCCCCTAGATGCTGTTTATGTAACGAATAAACTTCTAAATCTTCTTCAAAAAGAAGATTATGAAGAAAAATCAGAATCCATAAGCAAATCACGTTTAGATTTATTAGATGGCCTCGTTGAATATGCCGTGGCCGAGAATATTATCGAAGATTTGGATTCGTCTAGAGATGTTTTCTCTTCTCAGATAATGGATTTAGTTACACCGAGGCCTTCAGAAATTAACTATTCCTTCTGGCAAAGTTATAAAGAAAATCCTAAACAAGCAACGGATGCATTCTTTGAAATGAGTAAGCGAAATAATTACATTAAGACACGCGAAATTGCGAAAAATAGGGAATTTACATACAAGGATGAAAAGTATGGGGAAATCCAAATAACAATTAATTTATCGAAACCTGAAAAAGACCCAAAAGAAATTGCACTGGCTTCTAAAAATAAAAAATCATCGAGCTATCCGGCAAATGCATTAGTTGTAGAAAATGAAGGATATGCGGGTCATTTAAACCATCCTGGGCGAACCAATCACCGAATTATACGTATGGATTTAAAGGGTGATGAATGGGGTTTTCAATATTCTCCGTATGCTTATTATAATGAGCATTCCATCTTCTTAGCTATTGAACATCGACCGATGGATGTTGGTCCGCAAGCGATTAAAAATTTACTCGAAATTGTTCGTCAGCTCCCTCATTATTTTGTAGGGTCTAATGCTGGTTTACCAATTGTTGGAGGATCAATTTTAAGTCATGACCATTATCAAGGGGGTCGTCACCATTTTCCAATTGAAGAGGCGGATTACACTTATCGCTTTGAAATGCCAGATTTTCAATCCATCGAAGCTGGAATTTTAGATTGGCCAATGTCGGTCATTCGATTGCGCAGTGCAAACGCTGATGAACTCGCTAAAGTAGCTGAAAAAATTATGGAAGAATGGCAAAAATACACGGATGAGACAGTCGGGATTTATGCCTACACGGATGAAACGCCTCATAATGCGGTTACACCTATCGTGCGTAAAAATGGGGAACAATTTGAGCTAGATTTTGTATTGCGAAATAACCGAACGTCAGAAGAATTTCCAGATGGTATTTTCCATCCGCATCCTGAAAACCAGCACATTAAAAGAGAAAATATCGGGCTAATAGAAGTGATGGGTCTTGCCGTACTCCCGCCGCGTCTAAAAGATGAATTGGCTGAAGTTGAAGCTTATCTATTAGGAGAACGAGAACAGGTTGAGGAAATTCATCAAAACTGGGCGGATAAATTAAAAAAAGAGAACCCTGAAATTACTCATGAAAATGTAAAAGGAGTTGTCCAACAAGCAGTTGGTAAGGTATTTGTTGAAGTTTTACACGATGCAGGAGTATTTAAAACAGATAAGAAGGGTCAAGAAGCTTTTATTCGGTTTATTGAAAGGACATTGATTTAAATGAGTAAACAAGATTTGATTCATGACGATAAACATGACATAGCTAAAGGGGAACAAATCTCAATTAAACCAGACTCTAAAATCCTATTTATAGGCGACAGCATTACGGATGTACATCGTAATCGTTCAGATAATTCAGATTTAGGAGCAGGTTATCCTCACTTGTTAGCTGCTTACTTACTCAATAAATACCCTAAGTACAATTTGCAATTCCTCAATCGAGGGATTAGTGGGGATCGAGTAAGGGATTTAAAAAATCGTTGGGAAGAAGATTGCTTGAACTATAATCCAGATATTGTTTCGATACTGGTAGGAATTAATGACGTTGGTTTTGAAGTAGATGCTGGGGAGTCGTTAAGTGACGAAGTACTTGAGCAATTCGAAGTGGATTACCGTTGGATGTTGAAATCTTTAGCTCATCGCACAGATGCTCGTGTTGTATTGCTTGAACCTTTTGTACTGCCTTATCCGAAAGATCGTGTAGATTGGCGTACGCATTTAGATCCGCGCATCCAGATTGTTCGTCGTTTGGCGAATGAATACCATGCACTATTAGTCCCTCTTGATGGCATATTAAACGCATTAGGAATTGAAAATGGTTTTCAAACTTATACAGGTGATGATGGAGTACATCCAACTTTAACTGGTCATGCAGCAATTGCGGATGCTTGGATTCGCTTTGTAAATGTCTAACTTCTAACCATTAAAATTGAAAAGAGACCTTACAAATTTTATTTGTAAGGTCTCTTGTTTTTATTTGATATCATACTGCCACTACGAAATGTTAACTACTTTTCGATTTGGATTCACCACTAACAAAATTCTCCATTTTTTAACAGTACGGATTACACCACTAACAAATGATGAAAACTTTTAACAGTTGGAGACACACCACTAACAAATCTAGGCTACTTTTGTAACTTGGCCATGTATTTTTCATTAATCGTGTGTTTGTCCATAATCTACAATTTCAACGCCCGCATTTTGACCAATATCGGAAAAGACCTCACCTGTTCGTTTATCTTTTAGTTCAACGGATAAAATACCGCTGATGCCTTCTTTAATTGCTTTAGTCATCGTCCCCTTGACGGGCGCAATTAGCTTTCCTTGATCTAATACCTCTGCTTTAATTTCTAAAGTTGCTTTTTTATTTTCTAAGTGAATATTTACGTACTCACTTGTCGCCTGTTCGACCTGACATGTACTCTTATTATATGTCGCAAAGCGATATTCGCGATTATGGATGACAAAATTACATATAAAGCCTTCAAATGCAGTAAAATGAAAAGGAATATGAGCTACTGAAAAGAACAGGCTTGCTGTTTTTTCTCTAAAATTGTTACTATGTAGCCAAATATACTCTTTAGGAAAAGAAGTTCCCCAGTCTTTTTCAATATAGCCACGCCCACCAGTAAAATCGACCTTCTCACCGTTGATTTCTAAATGCCCAGTCAAGTCGTGTTTCATACTGATCACCCCATGATAGCACTCCATTTTCGGAAGATAGCCAAAAATGCCCATGATGTTAGGTTGCAAGGGTGTAGTTTGAATCGGATGTAGTAGGCCATAGTCGATTTTTCCTTTAAACGTAAAGGACTCATCCTGTAAGTCAATTACTAGACCACTTTCAGAAAAAGTCGAAGCCCCGATTGTGGCTGAAAATGGTTCGTGTGTATATGTAAAATCAGAAACGGGAAAACGTATGTATCCTGTCTGTGTGATGGTTTCACCTGTATCCTGTTTTCGCACCAAAATATATTGGATAAAACTGTGTGTATCTTCTTTACTTAGACTCACTGCGGGTATAAAACTCAAACTAGTTTTTTGATCTGCAGAGACATGTTTATAATACCAACCTTCAAAATAATCTGTTTTAGATAAATGACCTTGAAATAAAATGGTTTTTTTTATTTTATCAAGCATTTCTTCACTTCCTTCTCGTTAAAAGTCATTGTATATTATCCCATTCATAAAGTCACTTTAAAGAATTTCACAAGTAAAAAACTTATGGATTCATCGAAATATCAGGTAATATAAAGTATATTGAATTTAGAGGAGAAAAGTATGGAAAAGAAATCAGTAGCTATTATAGGTGGAGGTTTAGGTGGTATTTCTGCAGCAATTTCCTTGGCGCAAAGTGGATTTGACGTCTCTTTGTATGAAAAGAATGGACATCTTGGGGGGAAATTAAATCGTGCTGAGCTTGATGGCTTTGGTTTTGACCTAGGTCCCTCAATCCTTACGATGAAGCATATTTTTGAAAAGTTGTTTAAAAATCAAGGAAAGACTATGGATGATTACATTCCAACAGTACGTTTAGATTTAGAATGGCGCTCTTTCTTTCCAGATGGAACCCATCTTGATTTATACGGTGATTTACGAAAAATGTACACAGAAAACGACTTGCTTTCAAATAAAGATATGGAAGAATATAACGCCTTTTTAAACTACGCTAAAAAGCTGTATGAAGTCACAGAAAAGGGTTATTTTAACGAGGGACTGGATAATTTATCTGAAATTGTGAAATATCATGGATTGATTGAAGCGGGAACTTCTTTTGATGTGTTCTCGACGGTTCATGAAGCCATTAGTAAATATATTTCGAATGAAAAACTAAAACATGTCCTTGGTTACTTTATGAAGTATGTTGGATCATCGCCTTATGATGCGCCAGCTATCCTTAACATGATGATTTATATGCAACACGATCAAGGAGCTTGGTATGTACCCGGTGGGATGCATAAGATTGCGGATGGACTAGTGAAACTTGGAGAAGAAGCTGGTGTAAAATTCCACACGGAGACAGAAGTTTCTCGATTACTAACAGAAAACGGCAAAATTACTCAAGCCGAGTTAGCGGATGGTCGTTTGATTGAAGCGGATTACTTTATTTCGAATATGGAAGTGATTCCGGCTTATAAGCATTTACTACAGGAAGATGAATCTTTTATTGAAAAACTAGAAAAGAACTTTGAACCAGCAAGTTCTGGTTTTGTTCTGCATTTAGGAGTAAAAGCACACTATCCAAAATTAGCTCATCATAACTTCTTCTTTTCAGCGGATCCAGAAAAGAATTTTAGCCAAATTTTTCATGAAAAAGTGTTGCCTGAAGACCCGACGATTTATTTAGTAAATGTCAATAAGACAGATGAGACTCAAACAAGACCGGGACATGAAAACATTAAAATTCTGCCACATATCCCCTACATTCAAGATGAACCATTTACTGAAGAAGAATATAAAGCTTTTGAAAATCGAGTACTGGATAAACTAGAAAACATGGGTATGACAGATTTAAGAAGAAATATCGTCACAAAAGATGTGTGGTTACCAGAAGATATTAAAGAAAACTATTATTCAGATCGCGGCGCTATTTATGGAACAGTTTCTGACAAAAAAAGGAATAAAGGTTTTAAACATGCAAAAGAAAGTGAATTGTATGAAAATCTATACTTTGTAGGAGGAACTGTAAATCCGGGCGGTGGGATGCCAATGGTGACTTTAAGCGGTCAACAAGTGCATGATAAAATAGTTAAAAGAGAAAACCAAGCGGATGAATAATTAGCTAATATAGAGGCAGGGATTGAGATGCAGAGCCAAATAGACGAAGTCAAAAGGATACGTAATAAGCAGAGAGAAGCGAGTGTACAAAAGGCAAGCAAAGGTCCAGCCTACCGACTTGATCTTTTAATTCAAATTAAAAGGATGCTAGAGGAGAATGAAATCGCTTGGTTAAATGCTTTAAATCAAGATTTGAAGAAACCGCCAGTGGAAGCCTATGCTTCTGAAATGGGTGTTTTATTGAATGAAATTGATGAAATGACAAAACACCTTACAGAATGGATGTCGTCTAAAATAAAGCATCGTTTTCTTCTAACAGGGATGGAAGAAGTTAAAATTACGAGAAAACCCTATGGGAGTGTGCTAGTCCTTGCACCTTGGAATTACCCCTTACAGTTGGCTTTAATGCCTGTCATTGGTGCTTTGGCAGCTGGAAACAGTGTCGTCTTAAAGCCTTCTGAATTTGCGCAAGCAACAAGTCACTTGTTAGCTGAACTTGTCCCTTTATACTTTAATGAAGAACAATTAAAAGTTATTCAAGGAGATGCAGAAGTTGCCAAACAACTGACAGCCTTAGAGTGGGATTTTGTCTTTTTCACAGGGAGTGTAGAGACGGGTAAAAAAGTTTACAAAGCGGCTGCAGAACATCTGACCCCAGTTTTGCTGGAATTAGGTGGTAAGAATCCTTTAATTCTTGATAAAACAGGAATGAATGATGAAACTATTGAGCAAATTGCTTGGGGAAAATTTTTAAATGCCGGGCAAAGTTGTATAGCACCAGATACAATTTATGTCTCTCGACCTATTTATGAGGAATTTTTGGAACGAATGGCGAAACAAATTCGTAACTTTTATGGAAAGAACCCGTCTAAGTCAGAGGACTATGGGCGTATCATTCATGAAAAACAGTTTAAGAAAGTCGCCTCTTTTCTGAAGGATGGTAAAGTTTATACCGGAGGAGCTACAGATAAAGACAAATTATATATCAGCCCCACTTTACTGACGGATATCAAACCTGGGAGTAGTGTGGCAACTGAAGAGATTTTTGGTCCTATCCTACCCGTTATACCCTATGATTCATTAGATGATTTGCTAGACGAATTACGTTATTTACCCTCACCTTTAGTCACCTATGTGTTTAGTGAAAAAGAAGAAGTTGTTCAAAAAATTGATCGAAAATTAGAAAGTGGAGCAATCAGTCAAAACCAAGTGATTTTTCACAGTACAAGCCCTAACTTACCATTTGGTGGGAAGGGAAATAGTGGTCTTGGGCGTTACCATGGTCAGGCTAGTTATGAAGCTTTTAGCGTAGAAAAACCGCATTATACAAAAAAGCCTTCTGTCTCTTTTTCAAATCAATTCCCCCCGTATTCAAAAATAGCTTTAGGAGCTTTACGTAAATTTAGAAAATATATTTTTTAAGGAGGTATGCTATGGTTGTCTTTTATATCACCCTCACTTTATTAGCTATTCTGGGTGGTTTTTTTATCTTGTGGGAAGTTCCATTCCTTCCGACACAAGCAAAAAGGAAGAGATTGGACAAAAGACTGTCTATTATTATACCGGCACGAAATGAAGAAAAAAATTTACCTATTTTGCTAAAGTCCCTTCAAAAACAAAGTTATCAGCCGTATGAAATCTTAGTTGTAGATGATGATTCACAGGATCAGACGGCTGAAGTTGCTGTCAGTTATGGTGCAAAGGTCGTCCAGTTTCCCAAAGATAAAAGAGATTGGGTTGGAAAGGCTGCTGGGTGTTATTATGGAGCCCAGGCTGCAAAAGGCGAATGGTTCTTATTTCTTGATGCGGATATTTTTCTGCCGAGGGAAGATAGTCTTGAAAAAATCATAGACGGTTATAGTAAGAAGGCTGGACCGATTACATTATCTATTCAACCTTATCATGTCATTGAAGAGCTATACGAAAATTTATCCCTTATTTTTAATTTATTAGTGCTAGCTGGGATGAATCGCTTTTCATTTTTGCAAGAGAAGCTAGAACCTGCTGGAGCTTTTGGACCGTCTATGTTGATTAATCGAGAAACGTACTTTGAAAAAGGGGGTCATAAACGGGCACGAGGTTCGATAATGGAAAACATTGATTTGGGCCGAATCTTTTTAGAAGAAGGGGTACCGGTAGATTTATACGGTGGAAAGGATAGTTTACATTTCCGAATGTATTCAGAAGGTTATAAAGAGTTGGCAGAAGGCTGGTCTAAAAGTTTTGTATCCGGATCTAAATCTACTCATCCGTTGATTTTAATAGGCACAAGTTTATGGATTGCCGGAGCTTTTGTAACTGCATTCTTTATCCCTTATGCTTGGTTCATTGGAGAAATCTCCTTACTCATACTCGGAATGGTTGGATATATCCTGTTTTATCTTCAATTGCTACGGATGACTCGTTATGCAGGTAATTTCCATCGCGGCGTTTTGTTTTTATACCCCATTTTATTTTTTTACTTTTTATACCTATTTGCATGGTCTGCTATTAAAACGAAGGTCTTTAAACAGGTTTCTTGGAAAGGACGCACAATATCTATGGAGGAGCATGCAGATGGAAAATGAATATTCTCTTTTATGGCTACTTGTTATAAATAGTGTTGCGTGGTTTTTCATTCATATTGGTATTGCTTTATTGATGGTTCGAATTCCGGATAAATGGTTAGCGAACCAAGTAAATATTTTTCGTCCAAGGACTTGGGAAAAAAATGGTGAAATTTGGCAAGAGTATTTTCGAATTCGTTCTTGGAAAAAATTATTACCAGATGGTTCTTTATTTATTCCATCTTCCTATGATCAAACTCATTTACAAGGCACAACAGAAAAAAATCTCGAGAAGTTTGTTTTAGAAACCATTCGAGCAGAGATTACCCATTGGTTAATGATTCCGCCGGCATTTTTATTCTTCCTTTGGAATCCACCTTGGGCAGCTTATCTTATGATTCTTTATGCCCTTGTTTTGAATCTGCCTTTAATTATGACTCAAAGATACAATCGTCCACGATTGCTAAGACTTATAAAAATGAAAACCAAAAGAAAAAACGAGTAACCCCATAAAAAGGTTTACTCGTTTTTTGAAGTGTTAATTAATAAAGTGTGTAAATTTCATCAAATAGATCTTTTTCATTTTCAATATGCGCTTTATTTCCAATGACTACCACTGTTTGAGTATCAAAGACATCACGGAAATTATCGGCTAGCTTTTGGAAATCTTCTGATTCAGTAGCTAAAATTTCCTCTTTTAAATACACAATATCATTGGCAGTTATTCCACTTTTTAGTCGATTTAAAGCAGTAACACCTTTACTGACAGCGGATTGTGGTTGTTCAAGTGGACTCATCGTTCCGATAATATATTTGGTCAACTCTTCTTCAGGCACTTTTAACTGTTCGATATAGTCTGGCAATCCTTGATAAACCTCAAGTGTTTCACTAAGATTTGGATCACGATAAGAACCTAAAGCTAGGTTTCCATTTCGACGGTGGAAATACAGTGAACCATAAGCTCCACCTTTTACTCGGATATGATTCCATAAGTAATCATAACGGATAGCACTTGCTAAGACCATTGAAGTCCCCGTGTAATCGAGAGCTTCTTTAGCATCCGCCCCAAACCCAACATAATTTACATCTTGAGCCGTTATAAAGGCTTCATTTTGCTTCTTGCCGGGTTCATAATCGACAGCTGCTCCTAATTCTTCACTTGGTAAATCAGCGAAAGCCATTTTTAGTTGTTCTTTAACAGTTTCAGCTCGATTCTTTTCACCTACATATAAGGCATTTAATCGTTTTTTATTTAATAGGCGTTTAACGATATTTTCAAGTTGAGAAGGCAAATCAGTCGCTTCATCCGTAGTTAGAGCTTTTCGGGTGTCTTTCAAGTAATTAAATTGGTCAATTCCAGTAGACAATTCATTCAATTTTGTAGCTGGACGGATTTGACTGAGTGCGCGATTAGCTACTAGTAAGTGCGAGCTATTATTAATTGAACTCTCGAACGCAGAAATGAGATACTGAGTTATCTTAAGCATTTCAGATCCATCATCAAATTTTGTACTTGTTAAAATTTCTTTCATCAACTCAATGAGTTTTTCTAAAGAATTTTCAAGCGCTTTACCTGCTAATACAAAATATGGGGAAACTTCACCCTCTTTATTTTCAAAAATTGTTATTCTTCCAAAAATTCCACCAGTATAAGTATCGATTTCAGTTTGTAAATCTGCTATATCGTAATTTTCCGTTCCCAAATGAGACAGTAATTGACTTAGAAAACCTAAGAGTTTATAATCTTCTGCATCGAAATCACGAATATCTAGATAGAGCCGAACAAAATCTATTCCCGCAGTAAACTGCTCCGCATGATAGAATTCTGTTGAATCATTAAACTCAGAAATTTCTAATGGGTAATCTTCAACATCCGTATTTAAATCCTCACGAGTCAGCGTTGGAATCTTTGCCAAATCTTCCGGACGGTCAGGTGTATCTTGACGTTCAACTAATTGAAGGGTCTCTTCGACTAATGCATCCAACTCTTCTTCCGATAGACTTGCTTTATATTCTTGCAGCTTTTGATGCGTCTCTGCTTCAATCTGATCATTTTTACCTGGTTCAGCTTTTAGTGTAATTTCAACCCGGTATTGATTGTTCAATAATTTATCCTTGATTAAGGTCTCAAAATACCCTTCGTGGGCAATCTTAGCGAGTTCTTCTAAATATTTTGAGAATTCTAAATTTACGTATGGGTTCTCATCGTATAACCAGGTACTTAAAGAAGTTATTGCATATAAAACACCCCGCGGATTATCTTCGGAAATGGCAGCTTCTTTTGTACTAAACGTAATCTTGTTTAAAGCTGCATCGATTAAATCCTGATCAATACCTTTAACAACAAGGCTTTCTAACGTTTCTTGTACAACTTCCTTAAATCGGTTCATTTTTTCGGCACTTGAATATTTAGCTGAAATAGTAAAAGCGGTTGGATAACCCATTTCATCTGAACCACCATTAATGTCGCCACCAATTTCGGCATCTAATAAAGCTTTTTTCAGAGGAGACTGGTTGTTTCCGAAAAGGATTTCTTCAAGAACTTTTAATCCATACCCGTCAAGTGTATCGCCCGGTTTTGCCACATGCCAAGCTATAGCCAGATAGTCTTTATCGGTAGGGTCGTCACCTTCTGTAATAGAATAAGTATCTACATAGCTGGAAGTTTCTGGAACTAACACGTTAAAGTCTAATTCAATGTCTTCTTCAAGTTTACCTTTTCCGTCAAAATACTCTTCTAAGTCAGTGAAAGCTTCCTCTAAATCCAAATCCCCATATAAAATAGTAAATGAATTCGATGGGTGATAGTATTTTTTGTGGTAGGCAATAAATTCTTCTTGTGTTAAAGAAGGAATTGCAGCTGGATCGCCACCTGATTCAAAACGATAAATACTATTAGGATAAAGTAAACTGGAAACTTGTTGGTAAAGTTGACGTTCAGGTGAGCCAAAGGCACCTTTCATTTCGTTATAAACAACACCTTTGTAAATTAAATCGTCATCTATATTCTCTAAATGATAATGCCAACCTTCTTGTGCTAAAATTTGGGGATTTTCCATAAATAAAGGTTGAAAAACAGCATCTAAATAGACGCCCATTAAATGTTTAAAATCTTTTTGATTGGTTGAAGAAACTGGATAAATCGTTTTATCTGAAAATGTCATAGCATTAACAAATGTATTTAAAGAACCTTTAATGAGCTCTACAAAAGGTTCTTTAGAAGGATATTTTTTGGAACCATTTAACACGGAATGCTCTAGGATATGTGTAATCCCATTGTCATTATAAGGAGGTGTTTTAAAACCAATAGTAAAAGCTTTATTTACATCCTCATTTTTTAAATATAAAACTTGTGCGCCTGTTTCTTCATGTTCATATAAGAATCCAGTGGACTGGATATCAGGTAAATCATGTGTTTCTAATTTTTTAAATGTCATACAAACTCTTCCCTTCATTCTAGAATAGATCTCCTCTATTTTCCCACAAAAATTCGATCTTTGCATTTAAGTCCTCCGAAAGTCACTAAAAATTTCAGAATTGAAAACAGAAGAGGCAAAGTTATAAAGGATGAAATCTGTCATCAACTATAAGAATATGATAAAATAAAGGTACAATCTTAAGTACGAAAACTTATGTATCACGAAATTGGAGTGACTTTTATTGAAAATTTTAGCCTTTGATTCTTCGAATCTTCCGTTAACAGTCGGAATCATTGAGGATGATAAAATTTTAACTGAACAAATTATAAATATAAAAAGAAATCACAGTATTCAACTCATGCCGGCAATTGATGAGGCATTAAAGCAGACAAATTTAACACTAAAGGATATTGACCGTATAGCTGTAGCAGCTGGTCCAGGTTCTTATACAGGGTTACGAATTGCTGTAACAGTCGCTAAATCTTTAGCTTGGGCACAGGATATCGAGTTGGTAGGTCTTTCAAGTTTAAAAGTACTCGCAGCAAATAGTTTTGCAAAAGATAATACCTACATTGTTCCTATCTTTGATGCTCGTCGTAAAAACATTTATACAGGGCTTTATAGGCGTAATGAAAAAAATGAATTAATCCAAGTAGAAGAAGATACGCATATCGCCTCTGAAAAATGGGCCGCTTATTTAGCAACTTTAGATGCGAAATTTGAATTAGTTGGACAAGATGCCTATGAATTTTATGAAGTTTTTCAAGAAACTTTAGGGGATCGTGTATCCCTGGCAAGTCCTACCCAAAGTGTTCCAAAAGCTAGTCATCTAGCCTTTTTAGCCCAGCAAGAAGAAGCGACCCCAATCCATAAATTTGTTCCCACCTATTTAAAACTGGCTGAAGCAGAAGAAAATTGGTTGGAAGCGAATCCTGATTTTAAAGGAGAGGATTGGGTTGAAAAAGTTTAAAAGTTGGGTAGCTAAAAATAAAGAGGAGATTAAAACAATGTTATATCCTCCATTAATCAAAGAATCGATGCTTAAACAAAAAACTTATTCTTTACAAAATGGCGAAACCATAGATTTGAGTTTTGCCAATCAGCTGGATTTAGAGGATATTGTAGATATCCAAGAAGATTGTTATAACGGTGTGGCACCTTGGGGACGAGTAGCCGTTAATAGTGAGTTACGTAATAAACGTTCTTCCTTTTTTTTGATGTGCCACCATCAGGATGAGGCGATAGCTTTTATAGGCATATCTATGCGTCAAGATAGCTTTCATATAACTAATATCGCTACAAGACCTAAATATCAAAGCCAGGGAATCGGTTCTTTTCTCATTGAGGTTGTTATTGATTTAGCTGAACAAACCGATAGAAAACGAGTAACGTTAGAAGTGCGCATGTCAAATGAAGAGGCAAAAAGGCTTTATCGAAATCTCGGTTTTCAAGATGTTCGTATAAAGAAAAATTACTACCATAACAATGGTGAAGATGCTTTGGATATGGTCTATTTAGTGAATGGAATGGAAGCTGGAAAATATGGAAAAATCTAAAGCAAATGAAATACTCATTAAACAATTAATGAAAGAAAAAGCAACAATCGAAATAAGCGAGGCCTTTTATGCGGTAGCCGACTCTGGTTTCAATGGAAGCTCACCATGGACGACTGAAAGTATTTATCTATCGATTGGGTCAGAAAACTCGACTGTTTTTTATGCATCGATTGATGGAAAAATTGTCGGCTTTATCGTTGCTTCTGAAACACCATTTACTCTGGATATCTATCTTGTGGTTGTGGATGAAGAATATAAAAATAGACAAATAGGTCGACGCTTATTCCAAACCTTGATTCAATACGCAAAAGAAAAAGAGATACCTGAAATACTTTTAGAAACGAGACAATCAAATCATCCAGCCATTGCGCTCTACAAACGGGTAGGGTTTGAAAAAGTAGGCGTACGAAAGGCTTATTATAGTAGTCCGATTGAGGATGCAATGGTCATGAAAAGAGAAGTTGGAGAGGAGAATTAATGGATGAAAATATTATCCATTGAAACAAGTTGTGATGAAACAAGTGCTGCGGTGATTGAAAATGGTGATACTATTCTTTCAAATATTGTGGCATCTCAAATCAATAGCCACAAGCGATTTGGTGGGGTTGTTCCTGAAATTGCAAGTCGCCATCATGTGGAATATATTACTTTAATTATTGAAGAAGCAATGACAGAAGCAAATGTAGACTTTGAAGACTTAGATGCGGTGGCTGTAACAGAAGGACCAGGTTTGGTAGGTGCTTTATTGATCGGAGTGAATGCAGCTAAAGCTATTGCTTTTGCTCATAATTTACCCTTAATACCGGTCAATCATATGGCAGGTCATATTTATGCGAATCAATTCATTCAACCACTCGAATTTCCGTTACTTGCTCTAGTTGTAAGTGGTGGACACACAGAATTAGTCTATATGAAAGAGCATGGCGACTTTGAGATTATCGGTGAAACTCGAGACGATGCAGCTGGCGAAGCGTATGATAAAATTGGCCGGATTATTGATGTACCTTATCCTGGTGGAAAACATATTGATGAAATGGCTCAATTGGGAGAAGATACTTTTAATTTTCCGCGAGCCATGATAAATGAAAACAATTACGATTTCAGCTTTAGTGGTTTAAAATCTTCATTTATTAATACGGTGCATAATGCAAAACAAAAAAATGAAACACTAAATCGAAATGATTTAGCAACTAGTTTTCAACAGGCAGTTGTGGATATCTTAGTTTCTAAAACCATTCGAGCAGCAAAGGAGTACGAAGTTAAGCAAATTATTTTAGCTGGCGGTGTAGCTGCCAATTCTGGACTCCGAAAAGGTCTTTCTAAAGCAGTTGAAGAAGAGCTGAAGGAAGTGGATTTAGTCATTCCACCATTGTCTCTATGTGGTGACAATGCGGCGATGATTGGTGCGGCTGCCTTTTTAAACATTGAAAATGAAAAAGAAACAAACCTAGCCTTGAATGCTCATCCAGGCTTATCCTTGTAAAAAAACTCTAAAAGTTGAGGAGAGATTGAATGAAAAAATGGCTAAGAATTTTCCCTGTCTTTTTATTTACTGTTTTCTGGTGGACAATTCCAACAGTTGCAGCTGAAGAAAATAACATACAATCTATACAGATTGAAGTTATGCTACATGAAGATGGTTCGGCCACTATTCAAGAAACACGGAAAATGGAAACTTATGAACATACGGAACTCTACATTGTTTTAGAGAATTTACAAGGAACGGATTTAATAGATTTCGAAGTGGCCGGTTTTACGGAAGAAGAAAATTGGGCTATAGATGCTTCTTTTGAAGAAAAAGCAGGTAAATATGGCGTAATTGATACGGAT
>DAIOTF010000014.1:22754-28025 GCA_036752165.1 Atopostipes sp. | reverse complement strand
TACTGGTTTTGAAATCCCAAGATACAATCGGTAGACAAATTCAACAGAAAGAAGTGGCTTCAATGACAAAAATTAAAGCAGTTATCTTTGATATGGATGGCTTAATGTTTGATACAGAAACCGTTTACTATAAAGCCAATCAACTCGCCGCAGATAAGTATGACATGGATTTTACGAAAGAAACGTATATGCAATATGTAGGGGCTGGCGACGATATTTATTTTGCAGGCTTAAGAGAACAATTTAAAAACCATCCGCATATCGAAACCTTTTTGAAAGAAAGTACAAAAAAAGCTGAAGAGTTGTTACTTAAAGGGCAAGTAGATAAAAAAGACGGTCTTATTGAACTACTTGACTATTTAACAAAAGAAAAGATTGTTTGCATAGTCGCCTCCAGTTCGCATCGAGAAATGGTTGATAAATTAACCCAGCGATTAGGTGTAAGAAAGTATTTTAAAGAAGTGGTTGGAGGAAACGAAGTACCTACCGCAAAACCAGATCCGGCTATTTTTGAGAAAGCTTTCGCAAAAACCAATCTCAAAAATAAAGAAGAAGCATTAATCTTAGAAGATTCAAAAAATGGAATTTTAGCCGCACACCGAGCAGGAATTCCTGTGATCCTCGTTCCCGACCTTCTAGAACCCGATGATGAAATGAAAGAAAAGGCCGTGGCGCTAAAAGAAAATCTTCACCAGGTTATTGATTATATCAACGAAAAGAACGTGTAAGCTAAATTATACGAAAATGGTTTCGTGGAATTTCACTTTTTATGCCATTTATATATATAGGGACATAAATTTAAAATTGGAAAAAGGAAGTGGAGTTTCATGAAAGAAAAAATACACACGAATATTCAACTCATCCCAACAGAAGGTCGCCCTCGAGAACGAATGGAGGATTATGGGCCAAAAGCGTTAGCCGATCATGAATTACTAGCAATACTTTTACGAACAGGAACACGCGAAAAAAATGTGGTACATCTAGCGCAAGATGTACTCAATGCTTTAGAAAACCTGTATGAATTCAAGCACGTGTCAATGAATGAATTAATGGAAATACCTGGAATAGGCCGAGTAAAAGCCATCGAAATACTGGCAGCCGTAGAGTTTGGTCGAAGAATCGCTCAAGCCAGTCAAGTCAAGGAAGGTACCGTAATCTCCAGTAGTTGGGTGGGTAATTATTTAGTCAAAGAAATGTCGAGTCTCACGCAAGAGCATGTTGTCGCCCTTTATTTAAATACTAAAAACGACATCATTAAAAAAGAAACCATATTTATTGGGTCGCTCAACACTTCAGTCGCACACCCGAGAGAAATTTTTAAGGGCGCAGTCCGCTATTCCGCTGCACGGATCATTTTAGCCCACAACCACCCTTCGGGAAATACCGAACCATCTGAAGCTGATTTTTCTTTTACCAGACGAGTAGTAGATGCAGGTGAAATGATAGGGATTGAAGTGATAGATCACATTATAGTAGGGGAGGATGATTATTTAAGTCTACGAGAACATGGTTTAATGTAAAAAAATAAGTCTATGAAGAAACTATGAAGAATAAATGAAGAATAATTGAAAAAATCAGTGATATACGAAATGATTCACTTGAAGTTTTTTAAAAGGCATGCTACTATAAATTTAGCATTTTAGTAAGGAAGGGAATCAAGATGTATGTTAATGCATTCCAATTCGTACCTTGCCAATATGTTAAAATATCTATGTGCAAAAGGCACGAGGAGGAAAAAGTAGTATGGAAACAGGTACAGTAAAATGGTTTAACGCAGAAAAAGGTTTTGGATTTATCGAGCAAGAAGGCGGAGAAGACGTATTCGTACATTTCTCAGCAATCCAAGATGAAGGATTCAAAACTTTAGACGAAGGTCAAACAGTAACTTTCGAAATCGAAGAAGGCGACCGTGGACCACAAGCGGCTAACGTTCAAAAAGCGTAAGTCTAACTTTACAATAGAATTGTAAATAAACTTTACAAATTAAAAGACCGAGGGACATAATGTCTCCTCGGTCTTATTTATTATAAATTAGGACACACTAAATCCAATGAATTTTCCCCAAATGCCTTAATTCACCTGTTTCTCAAATTATTTCCGTATAATTAATGCAAAAAGTTGAATAAACAGGTACAATAAACAATGGACAAATTGCTTCTAGTTATTTATAAGAAAATGAATTAAATTTAATCTAGTCTTGAAAGACAAAAGGAGAAATAAGAATGGTATTCTCGTTATTTAGAAAAAGAAGAATCGGTATTGATTTAGGAACAGCTAATACAAATGTTTATGTAGAAAATAAAGGAATCGTAATTGGTGAACCTTCTGTTATCGCGATTGAAAAAGGGACAGGAGATGTAATCGCCGTAGGTAAAGACGCCCAAAATATGATTGGACGTACTCCAGGTAGTATTGTTGCTACACGCCCGATGAAAAATGGTGTGATTGCAGATTTTGATACAACGACAGGGATGTTAAAATACTTTATTGAAAAAGTAGGCAGTCGCTTTGGTTCGAAGCCCTTGGTTGTTATTTGTGTACCAGGCGGAGGAACGGAAGTTGAAAAACGAGCCGTTGTGGATGCTGTTTTAATGGCGGGAGCCAGTGAAGCTTTCTTAATCGAAGAACCTTTTGCGGCAGCTATAGGAGCGGATTTACCGGTTAATGAACCAACAGGTAGTATGGTTGTTGACATTGGTGGGGGGACAACAGATGTTGCGACTATTTCTCTAGGCGGTATTGTATCTGGACGTATGATTCGTTCGGCTGGAGATGCTATGGATGAGGCAATTACGTCCCACATCCGTAACAAATTTAACTTACTGATTGGTGAGCGAACAGCTGAATTCGTTAAAAAAGAATTAGGTGCAGCTTCTGTTGAAGCAGCTGAAGAATTAGAAAGTACAGAAATTCGTGGCCGTGATTTAATGACAGGCTTACCTAAAACAATCGAGATAAAACCTATGGATATTTATGATGCGATCCAAGAGGTTGTTGCTAATATTATTCAAATTGTGAAAGAAACACTTGAAGAGACGCCACCAGAGATTTCTGCCGATGTGATTGATCGTGGAATTGTTCTTACAGGTGGAGGGGCTTTACTCAATGGATTAGCAGAAGCTATTTCAGATGCAGTCGATGTGCCGGTCTTTGTAGCGAATGACCCACTGAATTGTGTGGCTTTAGGGACAGGTAAGGCGTTATCTCAGGTTGAAATCCTACAAAAAAGAAGCTAGTGTGATATACGAAATTCGTTAAAGAAAATAAGAAAGTACGAGGAGTGAGCGAGTGAAAAACTTCTTTGATAATAAAAAACTCATCACTTTACTAGTTAGTTTCATGATATTTATAGGCGTTTTGTGGTTTTCATTTACAAATTATGGGTCTGCACCTTACTTTCAACAGGTCACAAGTGATATGACCGCAGTTTTAGGGCGTGCATTTTCAACCCCTATAAATGCAATTAATCGATTCTTTTCGAATGTTAATACGCTTCAAGATACATTTGAAGAGAATCAGCGTTTAAAACAAGAGATAGATCAGATTGCAGAAACTCAAGCAGAGATTTCAACTTTAAAAGCAGATAATGAACGTTTAAAAGAAGAATTGGACTTACAAGCCACTTTAACAGACTTTACTTACCTAACGGGATCTGTGATTGCTAGAAACCCAGACATGTGGATTGATCAAGTAATTATTGACCGTGGAAGTAGTGACGGATTAGAAATAGGAATGTCTGTTATGTCTAATAATGGACTAGCTGGACGAGTTACAGATGTGAACCCAACAAGTTCAAAAGTGACGCTTTTAACAACGACGGATGATACAGCGGTGTTAACAAGTGCTGAAATTATATTAGAGGATGAAACCATTTTTGGGGTTATCAATGGCTATGATACTAACCGTAATCAATTGATTATGGATCAAATTATTGCAGAATCTGATATTGAGTTAGGTACGGATGTCGTCACTTCAGGAATGGGTGGGCTTGTACCGCGAGGTTTACTCGTGGGTACAGTAGCGGAAGTTGCGCTTGACAGTCACGGGTTAGGCCAAAGAGTGTTTATCGAACCTGCTACGAATTTTAAAGATATACGTTATGTGACAATTATTAACCGCCAAGCCGAATCGCCAAGTATTATAGATGAGGAAAGTGAGCAGGATAACAGTGAATAATTGGAAACAAAATCTCTTACCTATCTTGTTGATGTTGTTGGCTGTATTATTTGATGGTTTTCTTACAAGCTATGGAGCTTCTAGTTTAGATACTTCAATTGGTTTATTTATTCCTAGAACCGTCCTATTAATGCTTATTATTCTCGCATTTTACTATCCTGAAAAGTTCATGTATGGTAATGTTGCAGTCATTGGATTCATTATGGATGCGTATTATTTAGGTTTTGTGGGAGTTTATATGGCAACTTTTTTATTGGCCGTAACTTTAGTTTCGACAATTAAAGTTGCCATTCGCCCCAATGTATTATCCTATACCCTATCTTCCATTTTAGTACTCACTGTTTCTGAAATACTTATTTATGGAATTATGCGAATATTAGGGATTACATCAATGAATTTTCAATTTTTTATTGTGTCTAGGTTAAGTGCTACACTTTTATTTAATGGACTTATTATGCTCATATTTAGTTTCTTTGTTGAACGACTCATTGTAAATACGATTGATGAAACAACAGTAAGGTAGGTGGATGGATTGGAAAAGCATATTGCGTTAAAGGGTACAAATGAAGGATATATTTTAATAGTAAATGAAGAATCAAGTATTCAAGAAATAAAGAATGATTTAGAAGAATTGTTTGAACATCTCAAAAAAGATAAAACGTATGATAAAGAATATGATTTAATCATTGATTCTGGGAATCGTATTTTGAAAGACACGGTTAAAGAGTCACTATCTGAAACGATTCATGAATCAACCAATTTTGTGGTTAAAACCTTTAAAGAGTATGTAATAAATGCTGAACTGGCTGAAAAATGGCACAAAGAATCTTCACCATTAATGTTAATGCGAACCGTTCGTAATGGTCAAATTATACATAGTGAACAAGATATTATTCTTATTGGAGATATTCGTCCAGGAGGCTTAATACGTTCTTCTGGTAGTGTTATAGTGATTGGTAAAGTGGAAGGCACCATCCATGCAGGAGCAAAGGGAGATAAAAAGGCAATAATTATTGCGCCTTTTCTGTATAATGCTCAAGTTCGAATAACTGAACACGTTGAATTTATAGAAAAAGAGGAAGAGGACGAAAAAGA
>DAIOTF010000014.1:6295-22654 GCA_036752165.1 Atopostipes sp. | reverse complement strand
GCCAAAGTCCACCAAGCGTTAATCAAAGATAAACGATTCGATGACTTGTTATTTTTACTTCCAGCTGCACAACATGCGGATAAACATGCGATAAATCCTGAGCAAGTCAAGGAACTTGTTGAAGAGTTAGATGAATTTTACGATTATATTTTAATTGACTCACCTGCTGGTATTGAACAAGGATTTGAAAACTCAATCATCGCTGCGGATGAAGCGATTATCATTACAACTCCTGAAATTTCAGCTATTCGTGATGCAGACCGTATTGTTGGAATTTTAGAGCAACGAGATATTGAACCGCCAAAATTAGTTATTAACCGTATCCGAAAAGAGATGATGGATACGGGTGATGTGATGGACATCGAAGATATTACACGCCATTTATCTTTAGAATTACTTGGAATTGTGTATGATGACGATGAAGTCGTCCGTACATCGAACCGTGGGACCCCAGTAGTCATGAATCCGGATTTTGATTCAAGTAAAGGCTACCGTAATATTGCCCGTCGTATTTTAGGGGAGTCCGTGCCCTTGTTAACCATTAAAAAAGAAGAGAAAAAACTTCCTTTCTGGAAACGATTATTTAACTTTGGACAAAAGGATAAATAACATCACTCAACGCAGTGAAAAGAGGCATACATTGAATTGACTTCAAGTATGCCTCTTTTGTATTTCTAATATTATTGAATTTTCAGAACTTGTCCGACGCGAATTAGATTCACGTTTTTAATGTTATTTGCAGTAGCTAATCTAGAAACAGTTGTATTGTATTTACGAGCAATGGAATAGAGAGTATCTCCACTTTTCACCGTATACGTTTTAACAGTTGGACTTGGTTTAGGAGCAGGGGTAGTTGCTACAGTTCCAGGAATTTTAAGCACTTGCCCGACTCGAATTAAATTAACGTTTTTAATATTATTGGCTTGGGCAATTTTAGAAACAGTCGTGTTGTATTTACGAGCGATGACATATAAAGTGTCTCCAGCTTTTACAGTATATGTGCCAGGAGTTGGTGTAGGCGTTGGTTTAGGTGCAGGTGTGGTTCCAGGAATTTTAAGCACTTGCCCGACTCGAATTAAATTAACGTTTTTAATATTATTGGCTTGGGCAATTTTAGAAACAGTCGTGTTGTATTTACGAGCGATGACATATAAAGTGTCTCCAGCTTTTACAGTATATGTGCCAGGAGTTGGTGTAGGCGTTGGTTTAGGTGCAGGTGTGGTTCCAGGAATTTTAAGCACTTGGCCTACTCGGATGACATTCACATTTTTAATATTATTGGCTTGTGCAATTTTAGAAACGGTTGTGTTATATCGTCTAGCAATGGTAGATAAGGTATCTCCTGCTCGAACGGTATACGTTGAGCCACCAGTGACTGGAACGGTAGGCGTTGGCTTACGGTTCATCAATTGAGAAATCGTCACAAATTTGTAGCCCTTATTCTTGATGGCTGGAATCAATCGTTCAAGTGCAGCCACGGTATTCGTTGCGGCTCCTGTGTGCATTAAGACAATTGCGCCAGGTTGTAAGCCATTCATTACTCGGTTATATATTGTCGTGGCTGAGTTGCCCGTCCAATCCAACGTATCAATTGTCCAATGGAAAGTGTACGTATATCCCGCATTCCCGACCGTATTTAAAACATTTTGGTTGGTCGCTCCATATGGGGCTCTAAAATAAGGTTTCGTCGATTTACCGGTAATGTTTTTAACAATTGTTTCTGTCCGCGAAAGCTGACTTTTCATTTCAGTGGTTGAAACTTTCGTAAAATCAGGATGATTGTAAGAGTGATTGCCTATCTCATGGCCTTGATTTACAGTTTGTCGGATAATAGAAGGACGTTTTTCAGCAGCAGACCCCGTTAAAAAGAAAGTGGCTTTGACATTGTGCTTAGCGAGTACGTCAAGAATTTTAGCATAACTACCGCCATCCGAACCGTCATCGATGGTTAAAGCAATGACTTTTTCATTCGTATTTCCTTTAGAAATCCATTGCGAAGAAGCGGCATAAGCATTGGGAACTACAGTGAGGAGAAAAAACAGACTAACAAGAATAGAAGTGAGCAATTTGCGAATAATATGAGATTTTTTCATCACAATCCCCTCATTTCTTCGTCTATTCACTAGACTTTATGTATAGAGAATATGAACAAAATCTATTATTTGTTCATATTTATTATACGCCTATTTTTAACTTCTGTAAATCTTATTAAGTGCTTGAATTGTAAATGATATCAGTAATTTTAGAAGATAATTTAAATAGTGATTGACGTGGACTACAAAGATTGGTATAATGCTAACGTTGTATTTGTGCAGATCCACATCTACAACCGCTCGGATATGAGTTCTAAAGTGCAAAAAATTGCCACTTATAACGGCGAGTCTGAGATACTATTAATAGGAGGTGCAACAAATATGTACGCAATTATTCAAACAGGTGGAAAACAATTTTCAGTTGAAGAAGGTCAAGTAATCTACGTTGAAAAGTTAGCTGGCGAAGCTGGTGATACTGTAACATTTGACGAAGTTTTATTAATTGGTGGAGACGAAACAAAATTCGGAACGCCTTTAGTAGATGGTGCTTCAGTTGAAGCGACAATCGAAAAACAAGGTCGCGCGAAAAAAGTAACTACTTACCGTTACTTACGTCGTAAAGACTCACACCGTAAACAAGGACACCGTCAACCATATACAAAATTAACAATTTCAAAAATTAACGCATAAGAAGTGACTAGTCATGATATATGCAACGTTTGAAAGAACAGACAAAAAGTATAATAAATTTACTCTTTCTGGTCACGCAGAATCTGGACCTTACGGACACGATTTAGTTTGTGCCGCAGTTTCAGCACTGACAATAGGTACAGCGAATAACTTATCGCGCATTGCATCCATTGAACCAGAAATTAAAGCTAACGAAGAAGAGGGCGGTTTTTTAGAAGTTGTGGTGCCATTTGTAGATGATGCTATGCATCAACGAACAGCACAAATTTTACTAGAAAATCTGTATCTTTCTTTGCTAGATATTCAAAAAGAGTATAGAGAGTTTATCTCTGTCTCTTTAAATAATTTAAACTAACTTAAATTTAGCTTACAAGTAATGGAGGTGCAACCAAATGTTAAAAATGAATTTACAATTCTTCGCTACTAAAAAAGGTGGAGGATCGACTCAAAACAATCGAGACTCTAAATCAAAACGTTTAGGCTCAAAAGCGGGTGACGGACAAACTGTTACAGGTGGATCAATTTTATACCGTCAACGTGGAACTAAAGTTCACCCAGGTGAGAACGTAGGCCGTGGTGGAGACGATACATTATTTGCTAAAATTGATGGGGTTGTTAAATACGAACGTCGTGGACGTGGAAGAAAACAAGTTTCAGTTTACCCTTTAGCAAATTAAATAAACAAAAACTAGATCACATTTCGTTGTTTCGAGATGTGGTCTTTTTTAGTTAAAAAAACTTGTCGAGTTTTCCATAATAGGTTATGATACTATTGGTGTGTTAATCGACGGAATGTAGAAGTAAAGGTGTGAAAAATTGTGGAAACAACTGCTATGGATTTGTTTCACACGTTAGATAAATCATCCAAAATTTTAGTTGAACGATTAGAACTTCCTTACTTGGAAGCGCTCATCCATTCAGCCGAAAATTTGATTGATCAGGGGACTGTTTATAATGAAGACTCTGTCCTATCAGATGAAACAGTCAAAAGTCTAGAAAACATTTACAAAGAAATTCAATTAGATGAAATGGATCCTGAAACCATTCGTCAAGGGATGCAATTAGCCTTGTTGCGTGGAATGAAAGAAAATTATATCCAACCCAATCACCAAATGACGCCAGATTCTATCGGGTCTTTGATTGCTTATTTAATTGAGATTATTGCAGAGCCAAAAGGTAAAGTTCATCTTTCTGATTTATCCGTTGGAACAGGGAATTTACTTTTAACCGTTCATCACTTTTTAAAGAGAGCACCTAATCGTGAGATTTACCTTTCAGGTGTGGATAATGATGAGTTGATGTTGTCGATTGCTTCGACAAATTCAACAATTCAACGAACACCTATCCACTTACTTTATCAAGACGCTTTGATGAATTTACTCTTGCAACCTGCGGATATTATGGTTTCTGATTTACCAATCGGCTATTACCCGTTAGGCGATCAATTGAGAGATTATCAAACCAAATTTGAGGGCAAGGATGAAAAATCTTACAGTCATTTTTTATTAATTGAACAAGCTTTTAATTATTTAAAAGAAGATGGTTACGGCTTTTTCTTATTACCGAGCAATGTGTTCGATGATGAAAATGTTTCTGTCTTGGTCAATTTTTTACAGAAAGTTGGCTATGTTCAGGGAGTCATCCAACTTCCTCGTGGAATCTTCGCAAATGAAGAGTCCCGAAAGTCTGTATTTGTTGTCCAGAAAAAAGGACCAAATGCGAAGCAAATGGGTGATGTTTTATTAAGTAGTGCCCCAGATTTTAAAGACTTTGAAGGGATGAAGTCTTTTTTGGGTGAAATAACACAATGGAAAAAAGAAAATAAATAACATTTGGAGGAATATTATTATGGCAAAAACAATTGCAATTAATGCAGGAAGCTCAAGTTTAAAATGGACACTTTATGAAATGCCAGCTGAAGAAACAATAGCATCAGGGATTGTTGAAAGAATTGGTTTAAACGATTCAATTTTCACAATTAAATATGGTGAAGGTGAAAAATATGAAGATGTCTTAGACATTGACAACCATAACGTTGCTGTGGAATTATTACTTGAAAAATTAGATGAATTAGGTATTTTAGAAAGCATTAACGATATTGAAGGTGTTGGACACCGTGTCGTTGCTGGTGGAGAAATCTTTAACAAGTCAGCTTTAATCACTGATGAAGTTATCGAGCAAATCGAAAGCCTAAACGAATTGGCTCCATTACATAACCCAGCAAACGTTACTGGAATCCGCGCATTCAAAAAAGTACTTCCAGAGATTACAAGTGTGGCTGTATTTGATACGTCATTCCACCAAACAATGCCAGAAGTTAACTACTTATATAGCTTACCTTATGAGTATTACGAAGATTTCGATGCGCGTAAATATGGTGCACACGGAACAAGCCACCAATACGTTGCAGAGCGTGCAGCTGAAATGGTCGGTCGTCCACTTGAAGATTTAAAAATCATTACTCTACACTTAGGAAACGGTGCATCAATTACGGCTGTTGAAAACGGTAAGTCAATTGATACATCAATGGGCTTCACGCCACTAGCAGGAGTTACAATGGGTACTCGTTCAGGTGACATCGATGCGTCATTAATTCCTTACCTAATGAACAAATTAGAGTTAACAGACGTTCAAGATATGATTGATATTTTAAACAACGAATCTGGACTAAAAGGAATTTCAGGCGTTTCAAGTGACATGCGTGACTTAGAATCTGCTGAAGAAGAAGGGAACGAACGTGCAGAAATTGCACTACGTATCTTTGAAGATCGTGTACGTAACTACATTGGCCAATACATGGTTAAAATGGAAGGTGTAGACGTTCTAGTCTTTACTGCTGGAATTGGTGAAAACGCACCAGCAACTCGTGCTAACATCATCAAAAACTTAGAATTCATGGGAATTAAATTAGACGAAGAATTAAACAATGTCCGTGGAGAAGAGCGTGTCATCTCTACTGAGGATTCAACAGCTAAAGTATTACTAATTCCTACAGACGAAGAATTAGTTATCGCACGTGACGTTGAGTACTTCAAAAACTTAAACAACTAAATTATAAAACTGAGAACAGCGACAACTGCTCGTCATTTTGCGAGCGGCGGTCGCTGTTTTTAGTTTTCTCTACGAACTCTTCGATAAAATGATTTATAGACGAGTTAGGGCTTCTATCTCACATGTAAAATAAATTATAGACGAGATAGAGCTTCTATCGCGTACGTAAATAAATTACGGATAGGTTAAAAATTAAAGAATATAAATAGTGTATCTAAACCCCAAAATAAATAGCCCCGCTGCAGTAATCAGTTGCAGAAGGGCTACCTTATTCAATTCTTTCATTTTTAAAATAAATGCTACAGATTACGATTGATAATCGGTGTATCATCGATTTCTTCACTTGTCGTACGAACAACTAATACATCACAAGGAGCATTACGAATAACGTGCTGAGATACAGATCCTACAAAGGCTCTTTCAATTGCACTGAGACCAGTTGCCCCAAGAATAAGTAAATCGATATTTAATTCCTCTGGTAATACATCAGAAAGTTCTGTTCGAGGTGAACCATTTCTTAAGACAGTTTCTACATTTTCTAAACCTTTTTCTATGGCCCAATCTTTATATACATCGACTGTTTGTTGTGCAGCTGATTTAGAGTTTTCTAATAGCTGAGTATTATGAATGGTTCCATCGTATTGAGGAAATAATGTGACGGAACGGGTATCAACGATATGTGCAATAATTAATGTTCCCTTATTTCGCTTCACAATATTAACTGCTTTTTTAAGAGCCAGCTCTGCTGTTCTTGATCCATCGATTGCTACCATAACACGACTATACTCACTAGTAACCATACGTATTCCCCCTTGGAAAGAAATAGACTTTTAATTTCAACACCTTAAATGTAAGTGCTTTCATAATTATGTAAAAAAAGATATCCGATTGTGCCGTTTGTTTACCTATTACTTTTGAACCCGCTATTTGCAGGTGGGCTTCACAAAGTAACAATCTGACTTCCAAGTGAAAAGGCCTGTCATCATCTTACTTATTAGAATCCCTTTGTGTAATGACTTGTAGGGTTCACGCATTATTAGGTATCGCGTACACATCAGATATCAACTTTCTAAACAAATGATAGCATAGACTTTAGAAAGTGTCAAAAGAAAGTGCTCTCATTCGTAACTAATTCCATGAAATCTATGGTTTATCCGGATGAAACTTCATATATTGTTTGGTGAGAGCGGACTCAAATTTACTTGTCGGTTTCGGAGAATAATAGACGGCATCCACTAAAGAATCTGGAAGATATTGTTGTTTTACCCATCCTTCTTCATAACTATGTGGGTATTTATAATCTACACCACGCCCAAGATCGCTAGCCCCTTGATAATGGGCATCGCGTAAATGATCAGGGACATTATTTCCTCTCCCTTTACGAACATCCGCAATCGCTGCATCTAAAGCAGAGTAGGCGGTATTAGATTTCTCAGACAATGCCAATTCAATTACCGCATTCGCAAGGGGAATTCTTGCTTCTGGAAACCCTGTTTTTTCTGCCGCCATCACAGCCGTAACTGCTCGAGCCGCACCAGCCGGATTGGCCAGACCAATATCTTCATATGCAATAATCATCAAGCGACGGCAAATAATTTGTAATTCTCCAGCTTCTACTAAACGAGCTAAATAATGAAGAGCAGCATGGACATCACTTCCGCGAATCGATTTTTGAAAAGCAGAAATCACATCATAATGTGCGTCACCGTCTTTATCATGGGTTAAAGCTTTGCGTTGCAGACATTCCTCAGCAATCTCCATCGTAATGTGAATCACTCCATCTGCATCTGGTTTAGTCGATTCAGCCGCTAGTTCCAAAGCGTTTAATGCGCTTCGCAAATCACCATTCGTCGCCCGGGTTAAATGTTGCATGGCTTCGTCTGAAACATCTATATTCAAATGGCCTAAGCCATTTTCGTCATCCGAAAGGGCTCGTTCTAAAGCAATTTGGATATCTTCAACAGATAAAGGCTTTAGTTCAAAAATCTGTGTACGACTGCGAATGGCCGGCTGGATTGAAATATAAGGATTTTCGGTTGTCGCTCCAATTAAAATAATTTTGCCACTTTCTAAATGAGGGAGCAAAAAATCTTGTTTCGGTTTATCTAATCGATGAATCTCATCTAAAAGTAAAACCACACTGCCACTCATTTTGGCTTCTTCTGCTACGATTTGTAAATCTTTCTTAGTATTTGTACTAGCGTTCAGCATACGAAAAGCATATTTGGTCGAGCCAGCAATGGCGCTTGCGATGCTCGTCTTCCCAATCCCTGGAGGCCCGTAAAGAATCATTGAGGACAAACGCTTGGCTTCGACCATACGCCAAATGATTTTACCTTCGCCAACTAAATGGCGTTGCCCTACAATTGTATCAATTGAGGTAGGGCGCATACGATAAGCTAATGGTTGATTCAAGGCGATGTTCCTTTCTATCTAAAGTTCTTATCATTATAACATGGGTTAAGTAAGACTTCTATTAAATCAAACGTTTGTTCCGTCCTGTGAAATCAAATATTCCTGTTTGCTCTTTTTTTATGTTAAAATCTAATAGATTAACTGAACGATAGGAATAGAGGGAACCAAATGGAATTAGCATCAATTATTAAAAAAAATCAACTTGAAACATTATTTACCGAAGCCAATTTTGGAATAGAAAAAGAAGGTTTAAGAACCGATCAAAACCAAAAACTAGCGATGACTCTTCATCCAAAAGTGTTAGGAGACCGGTCGTTTCATCCATACATTATGACCGATTTTAGCGAATCACAACCAGAACTCGTCACACCCGTACGACCATCTTTGAAAGAAGCGTACCAGTGGCTCGAAGCTTTGCACGACGTCACATTTCGTTCAATGGCAGAGGATGAATATTTATGGCCAAATAGTATGCCAAATATTTTACCTGATGAAGATGATATTCCCATTGCACGATTAGCCCCAGCGGATGTCCATTACCGTGAAACATTATCAGACCGGTATGGTAAAAAGAAACAAATGATTAGTGGGATTCATTTTAACTTCTCTTTTAGTGATGCTTTTATAGAAGCATTATATAAAGCTCAAAATGAATATGACAAGAAGACAGAATTTCAAAATCAACTGTATATCAAATTAGCAGGTAATTTTCTTAAGTATGAGTGGATTTTACTTTATTTATTTGGCGCAAGCCCTTATGCGAATCCTGATTTTTACGAATCGAAATCAGCTAAGCTTTTGAAAAAACCAACGGATTATGTGCGTAGCTTACGTAATAGTTCGTTTGGTTACCATAACCATGATGAAGTCGTGGTTCGTTATGATTCAGTAAAAGATTATGTAGAAGACATTGAAAATTATGTAAAATCCGATCACTTATCGGAAGAACGAGAATATTATGGGAATGCCCGCTTACGAGGAAAAGGTTCACGCCTAAGAGATATGTTAGATTCAGGGGTACAATATATTGAATTCCGTTCAATTGATATTAATCCACTGGACCGTTTAGGCATTTCTTATGAACAAGGACTCTTTTACCACTTATTTTATATGCTTATGGTTTGGTTAGACACGGAAGCAACTGTTGAAGAAATTCAAGAAGGTGCACAAAGAAACTTAAATACTTCGGATGAATCACCATTTGCTGAATCGCAATATAAAGAAGAGGGCATGGCGATTTTAGACGCAATGGAAGAAATGATCAAAGAACTCTCCATGAACAATCGTTATTTAGCTTTAATTGAAAAAGCAAAAGAAAAATTCGAAGCACCAGAAACAACATTAGCTGCACGTTTAGCGAAAGAAATAGACGAAGTCGGTTACTTAGCCCACGGTCGTGAATTAGGATTAAGTCATAAAAAACAATCCACTGAAAAACCTTATGTATTAAATGGTTTTGATGATATGGAATTATCGACTCAACTTCTTATATATGATGCATTGCAACTAGGTGTCGAAGTAGAAATACTGGACCGGAAAGACCATTTTTTACGGTTAACTTTTGATGACCATTCTGAGATTGTCCGAAATGGGAATATGACAAGTAAAGATACGACGCTTTCTCACTTTATTATGGAGAATAAAACCGTCACAAAAAAATTACTGGCTGAAGATGGGTACGCTGTTCCAGGTGGAGGCGAATACCACTCAATGGATGAGGCTCTAGGCAGTTATGAAAAGTATCGCGACCAAGCCATTGTTGTGAAACCAAAATCGACAAACTATGGGATTGGAATTTCAGTCTTTAAAGAATTCCCAGATAAAGACTCCTATAAAGAAGCGTTAGAAATTGCATTTGAAGAAGACGATGCGGTATTAGTGGAAGAGTTTGTAGCGGGAACAGAATACCGTTTCTTTGTCTTAAATGGCAAAGTAGAAGCCGTATTACTTCGAGTGCCGGCGAATGTGATTGGTGACGGGAAATCAACGATTAGTGAGTTGATTGATGAAAAGAATACCGATCCGTTAAGAGGAATTAATCACCTAGCGCCTTTAGCTAAGATTGAAAAAGGTTCGATTGAATCTCTGATGTTACGTGGACAGGGGCATACGTTTGATTCCGTTCCAGAAGAAGGCGAACAAGTCTTTTTACGTGAGAACTCAAATATTTCAACGGGTGGAGACTCTATTGATTTTACAGACGATATGCATCCAAGTTATAACACTGTCGCTGTTGGAATTGCAGAGACTTTAGATGTCAATGTAACAGGGATTGATTTAATTATCCCCGATTATACAAAAGAAAGTACAAAAGATTATCCAGGCTATTCATGTATTGAAGCGAATTTCAATCCGGCAATGAATATGCATGCGTATGTTTCAGAAGGCAAAGGGCGTCGACTATCGAAGAAGGTCTTGACGATGCTGTTCCCAGAATTACCGCTACCTACTGAACAGGAATAAATTCAAAAAAAGGAAAGAATTCACGTGAAAGAAACGATATATTTAGATCATGCAGCGACAACGCCAATGGCTCCAGAAGTCATTGAAGTCATGACACAAGCATTAAATGAAAACTATGGAAATGCTTCAAGCATCCATCAATTAGGCAAGAAAAACCGCGTGTTAATTGATTACGCAAGAGAAACTATGGCGAAGAGTATTGGTGCGAACCCTCGGGAAATTATTATTACGAGTGGTGGAACCGAAAGTGATAATATGGCTTTGATTAAAACGGCTGAATATATGGCTGAAAAAGGGAACCATATTATCACAACAAATGTTGAACACCCAGCGGTTTTAAATCCATTAAAGTATTTAGAAAACCATGACTTTGAGGTCACATATTTACCTGTTGATAAAAAGGGACGTATTTCTCTAGACCAAGTCAAAGAAGCGATTCGCCCCGATACTATTTTAGTTTCTGTAATGACTGGAAACAATGAGGTAGGGACGTTGATGCCTGTGAAAGAAATCGGAGCGTACATCGACTCCCTTGACCAAGAAATCGTCTATCATACCGATGCGGTTCAAGCCTATGGTCTGATGCCTCTCGATGTAGATGACTTAAAGGTTGATTTACTCAGTGTATCGGCCCATAAAATGAATGGTCCTAAGGGAATTGGCTTTTTATATGTGCGTAGTGGATTGAATATCCCAAATTTTCTTTTAGGCGGGGCGCAAGAAAATGAGCGACGTGCGGGGACAGAAAATATTCCAGCCATCTTAGCTTTTGAAAAAGCGATTGAATTGAGCTTTGAAAAGATGGAAGAAAATGTTGCCCATTTAAAAGCTTTAAAAGAGCGATTTATTGAGTTACTTCAAGAATCAGCCATTGAATTTACGTTAAATGGGGACATAGAGAATTCACTTCCTCATGTATTCAGTGTGAATTTTCCAGCCTTACGCTCAGATATGTTATTGATTCAAATGGATCTTCGAGGGGTTGCGGTGTCCGCAGGTTCGGCTTGTTCAGCCGGAACGATTGAACCGAGTCACGTCCTCGTTTCAATGTTTGGTGCGGATGCGAATGAAATTGATCATACAGTACGCTTTAGTTTTGGACTCGGGAATACGCTAGAACAAATTGAACAAGTGGTTTCTATCTTAGAAAATATTTTGGTCAAATAGTCTTTACTCTAAGAGAAATGGCCAATTTTAGCGAAATATGCTATCCTTAAAGTAAGAATAATCAGAGAGGAACATCTACATGGCTCAATCAAATGAAGCAGGACTTCCAGGAAGTTCAAAAAATTATCGTGTACATCCGAATGCGAAACGTTATACAATGCGAGACAATGCATTTATGGAGACTAAAAATGGGAATTTTCAATATGAACGCGTGTTATCGACAACACCAGGGTCAAAAACCGCACCTAAATTAAAAGTGACGGTTTCAAAAGACTTTACAGATTTAAAAATCTCAACAGTTGCTGGAAACGGCATTAAGAAAGTCAATTTATATGGCAATGACCAGTTACAAGAAGCGCGTGAATTAGCAGAATTTTATTTAGAAAATTTTGTACAAGAAGGCGTTTTAGAAAAAGCTTAATAGACAAAAGTAAAAGTTCAGAATCGAGACGATTTTGAGCTTTTATTATATTCTCAGCGTTTTTAAGCCGTTTTATAAGAAAATGTATTTGCTTTATAAGCCTAATTCCCTTATAATATACGGCGTTGGAAATTTCGAACCTTCAAATTCGATTGATTTTCAATTTCATTCTCGAAGAGAGAAAAATTGATGAAGAAATGATGGTGAAAAAATGAATGAGAACGCAAATACACGTGTAGTTGTTGGAATGAGTGGTGGCGTGGATTCATCAGTAACAGCTCTGCTTTTAAAAGAGCAGGGGTATGATGTCATCGGAATATTCATGAAAAACTGGGACGATACAGACGAGTTGGGTTACTGTACAGCGACTGAAGATTATAAAGATGTTGCTTTAGTAGCCGACCAAATTGGCATCCCTTATTATTCAGTGAATTTTGAGAAAGAATACCACGACCGTGTCTTCTCGTATTTCCTTGAGGAATACAAAAAAGGACGCACACCAAATCCAGATGTGATGTGTAATAAAGAGATTAAGTTTAAAGCTTTCTTGGATTATGCAATGGAATTAGGCGCTGACTATGTGGCGACTGGACACTACGCACGAGTGGTACGCGACGAAGATGGAAAAGCTCATTTACTCCGTGGAAAAGATTCAAACAAAGATCAAACGTATTTTTTGAGCCAGTTATCTCAAGAGCAACTTTCAAAAGCAATGTTCCCACTTGGGGAAATTGAAAAGTCAGAAGTTCGTGAAATTGCAGAAAAAGCGAACTTGGCAACAGCTAAGAAAAAAGATTCAACAGGTATCTGTTTTATCGGAGAGCGTGACTTCAAGGATTTCTTGATGAATTACCTTCCAGCAAAATCGGGTGAAATGCAAACCCTAGATGGCGAAGTGGTTGGAAAACACGATGGCCTTATGTACTATACAATCGGCCAAAGAAAAGGCTTGGGGATTGGCGGTAGCAAAGATGGCACGAATGAACCATGGTTTGCAATCGGTAAAAACTTAGAAGAAAATGTATTATATGTTGGACAAGGTTATGAAAATGACCATTTATATGCTGATACATTAGAAGCTTCAGATTTCTTGTTTACAGGAGATGCGGAAGAATTACCAAGAGAATTCCGTTCGATGGCACAATTCCGTTATCGTCAAAAAGCTGTACCAGTTACAGTTTATTTAGATGAAACACGTACAAAAGCCCGTGTCGTTTTTGATGAAGCAGCACGCGCAATCACTCCAGGACAAGCGATTGTTTTATATGATGGCGATGAATGTTTAGGCGGCGGTATAATTGATGCAGCCTATAGTGAAAACAAAGAATTACAATATATTTAAACATTAAATCCAAACCCGTTTTTAAGGCTTAATCGTCTGAAAACGGGTTTATTTTATGATGAATATGTTTAAGTCTGTTGCATTCTTTCAAGTTGCAACAAATAGCTGATTTAAAACTCAAATGGTCTATAAAATGAAACTCAGGTCTTTCATTTTCGAAGAAAAAGAACTTGGGGTTGAAGGTGAAAGAATCGGGGCTTTATTAAAAACAGAAATTGCGTTAAAATAAGAGGTACATGAAAATGGGAGGAGAAGTAAGTTGGAAGATGTAACACTTGATTTAACTGGAAGTGAAGAAATTTTTATCATTGGTGAAGTCCTTGCCATTTATTTCTCGAATCCATCGAATTTTTATAAAGTTATGCTGATTGAAGTGGAAGAAACGAATGCGGATTATTCGGAGAATAATATCGTCATTACTGGTAACTTTGGGCGAGTCCAAGAAGGGGCTACGTATCAATTTACTGGAAAATTTACAAATCATCCGAAATACGGGGTACAATTTCAGGCGGATCGTTATGAAACTGCCCAGCCATCGACGGATGAATCGTTGGTTAATTATTTATCGGGCGATTCGTTTAAAGGGATTGGAAAGAAAACAGCTGAGAAAATTGTCGACGCCCTAGGAACGAGTTGTATTGATGATATTGTTGAAAATCCTGCGGTGATGAATCAAGTCCCAGGACTTTCAAAAAAGCAGAAAGAGACCATTGAAGAAGTCCTCTCAAATGAGTACGGCATGCAAAAGGTTATTTTGAAGCTGAACCAATTAGGAGTAGACAATAATCTCGCATATAAAATTTATGGTTACTATGAAGAGAAAACATTTGAAATCATCCATGAAAATCCTTATCAGCTTATTCAAGAAGTTGAAAATGTTGGCTTTACTCGAGCCGATTTGATTGCGGATCATTTAGATATTGCGCCGGATGCGGATGAACGAATTCAAGCGGGTATTTTATATGCCATGTATCTCGAAGGAAGTAGTTCGGGCGATACATATGTCATTGAAAATCATCTGATTAGTGAAACGGTACAAATGCTAGAGAAAAGCCGACCGTTTATCATTGATCAAGAATTAGTGGTTAAAAACCTTGAGTCGTTAATTGAAGATGGTGCCATATTTAAAGAAGAAGGACGCTATTTTCTAGCTTCTGTTTATCATGCGGAATGGGGCATTGTGAGTTCTCTCGAATATATTTTAGATGCTAAATCAGAACCCATTTCGAATAAAGTTTTCGAAGAAAAAATAGACGATGTAGAATTTGAATTGGGCATTGAGTATGGTGACTCGCAAAAAGAAGCCATTAAGCAAGCGTTAGAATCACCTGTTTTCATTTTAACGGGTGGACCGGGTACTGGAAAAACAACGGTGCTAGAAGGCTTGATTCATATGTTTGCGGACTTAAATGATTTGTCATTAGATCCCCATTCATATAAAGATACGGGTTTTCCGATACTCCTTGCTGCGCCAACAGGACGGGCGGCTAAGCGGATGAAAGAAACGACTGGTTTGCCTTCGTCAACGATTCACCGCATGCTTGGCTTGACGGCGGATGATGATCATTCACTAGGGGAGACGGGTTTTGAACTAGAAGGCGAGCTCCTTGTGATTGATGAAATGTCAATGGTGGACACGTTTCTAGCCAATCAACTCTTTCATGCAATTCCTAAAGGGATGAAAGTCATTTTAGTTGGGGATCAAGATCAACTGCCTTCTGTAGGCCCTGGCCAAGTTTTTCGTGATTTAATTGACTCGGGTAAAATTCCACAAAAAGAATTGGTGGAAATTTATCGACAAGGCGACGATTCAAGTATTATTCCACTGGCCCACGAAATTAAACACAATCGCTTGCCAGCGGATTTGATGGAGAAGAAAAAAGACCGTAACTTTTTCCCCGCTCGTTCAAATCAGGCGGTTGAAGTCATTGAGACGATTGTTTCTAAAGCCATTGAGCGCGGCTATACATCGGAAGACATTCAAATTTTAGCACCGATGTATAAAGGACCTGCTGGAATTAATATATTAAATGAGCGCCTTCAGGAAGTTTTTAATCCAAATGATGGTACACGTAAAGAAGTCAAACACATTGATACGGTTTACCGCATTGGGGACAAAGTCCTTCAGCTCCAAAATGACCCTGAAAATAACGTGTTTAATGGGGATCTTGGATTTATCACAAGTATTCAAAAAGCAAAGAATTCGGGTTTGAAAACCGATGAGATTGTGGTGGATTTCGAGGGCAATGAAGTGACGTATCTTCGGTCAAATTGGAATAAAATCACTTTGGCGTATTGTTGTTCGATTCATAAAGCGCAGGGTAGTGAATATGACATTGTCATCTTGCCGATGCTTTCAAGTTACGGACGTATGCTGAAAAAAGATATCATTTATACCGCCGTAACGCGAGCCAGTAAGTCTCTCTCTTTAATCGGAGAGCCAGAAGCTTTCCTTCGGGGAATAGAATCCCAGCAAAACTTAAGAAATACTGCCTTAAAAGAGCGGCTGCAATCCGACAAGCATAAATTCACAGTGGAGCCAGTTGAAAAAACAGCGGAAGTGAAAAAAGAAGAGACACCTCAAAAGAAAAATGAGCCTTATATTTTAACTCCCGAACTCGTTTTATCAGGCAGTGTGAATCCGATGATTGGTATGGAAAATATTACACCTTTTGATTAAATAACAAAATAATTAGCTAAAGCTGCCTTCGAGCAGCTTTTTTCTTTTGGAGAAAAGGAATACTTATCCAGCGTGTACGAAATTAGAATACGTACCC
>DAIOTF010000014.1:1410-6195 GCA_036752165.1 Atopostipes sp. | reverse complement strand
CCAGCGTGTACGAAATTAGAATACGTACCCGCGGTAGCTCATCATCAAGGTAAATAAATAAAAAATCTACAGACGAATGCATCTGTAGATTTTTTTATTCGCAATTTAATTTATAAACTCATTATTTAAAGCCGCTGTATAAATTTCGCGGTGAATGGTTTCGTCTTGATCACCCCGTTCGGAAATATTAATCTTTTCGTGCTTAACCAACTGATCGACTAGGAAATCAATATCGCTTTCCTTCACGCCGACTTCAGAGAGATTCGTTGGCATGTCAATTGATTTGAAAAATTCCACGGTTTTTTGAATTGCCGCGTCAATTTTCTCTTCATCCGTTCCTTCAGTCACTCCAAAGACTTTTTCCGCGTATTGCACAAGCTTGTCGTGTTTTTCATTGCGACGAACATGCATCGTTGCTGGAAGAACAGCTGTTAGAGACCGCGCGTGATCTGTGCCATTAAGCACCGTAATCTCATGACCTAACGCATGCGTTGACCAATCGCCAGGCGTACCGACTGATAGCCAGCCGTTTAAAGCCACTGTCGCGGACCACATAAAGTTCGCACGCGTATTGTAGTCATGGTTATCTTCATCGACTACGTCTGGTCCAATTTCAATTAACGTACGAAGAACACCTTCGGAAAATTCGTCTTGAATCCTACCACCAACGGGATAGGTTAAATAATTTTCAATTGTATGAACGAAAGCATCACTTACTCCGTTGGCAAGCTGACGTTTTGGTAAAGAATAGGTCAGTTCCGGTTCTAATATTGAGAATTTAGGGTAAACATGACGACTAGCGAAACTGATTTTGGCTTGTTCTTCGGTAAATGTAATAACAGAAGTAGGATTCATTTCAGAAGCAGTCGCTGGTAAAGTTAAAATTGTTCCAAAAGGCAAAGCCCTTTGAATCCGCTCATTCTTACCAATACCTCCACCAAAAATATTCTTCGGATCGCCATCAAATTCAGCAGCTGCTGCGATAAATTTTGTCCCGTCAATAACAGAACCTCCTCCCACAGCTAGTAAAAAGTCATAACCTTCGTCTTTAATTAATTTGACAGCTTCCATACACGTACCATAAGTAGGATTCGCTTCAATCCCACCGAACTCACCATATTCATAACCTTTTAAAGCATCAACCACGCGGTCAAATGTACCAAAGCGTTTTACACTTCCACCACCGTATAGAATCAATACTTTACTTTCTTTAGGGATGACTTTTGAAAGTTCACCGATTCGATCTTTTCCAAAAATAATGTTTACTGGATTGTAAAATTTAAAATTCGAAATTTCATTTCTCATTTCTTTCACTCCTTACTGTTTAGTAACGCTTACATTATAACACAGGCTAGAGTAAATAATAAAAAGATTAGATAACCAAATGTTCTTCTTGACATTTATCGTTTACGAGTGTAAACTATAGTTACTTAAAGATTACAAATGTAGACAACTGGCAATAACAACCAATAGATAAATAGTGTACTTAGGAGGAATGTATATGATGGCACCACCAAAGGTTTCCATTAGCGAAGCAGAGTGGGAAATTATGCGGGTCGTTTGGGCAAATGAAGCGGTGACGAGTCGCGAAGTAATTGAAATTTTAAAAAATAAAATGGCATGGAAGGAATCCACGATTAAAACGTTACTTGGTCGTTTAGTCGATAAAGAAGCGCTTGAAACGACAAAAGAAGGCCGTCGATTTATTTATACGGCAAAAATTTCTGAAAATGATTCGATGAGTGGCTATACGTCAGATATTTTGTCACGAGTGTGTCAGAAAGATAACGGAAAAGTAGCGTATGATTTAGTACAACATGCGAACTTGAGTCAAAATGATATTCAACAATTAATGGAATTACTCCAAGAGAAGGCTTTAACTGCACCAGAAGAGGTAGCTTGTGAATGTGCGGTTGGTCAGTGTGATTGTCATTTATAAGAGAGGGGCTGGGTTAAACGATGATTGATAAAACATTTGAATTAGAAGGTATGCATTGTGCTTCATGTGCACAAACAGTTGAAAAATCCGTAAAAGACTTACCGGGTATGGAAAAAGCAGTAGTGAATTTAGCGACTGAAAAGCTGAGTGTGTCTTATGATGAAGAGACATTATCCAATAAAGACATTCAAAAAGCCGTTTCAGATGCGGGGTATAAAGCAATCTCAAATACGACTAAGAAAACTTTAGCCGTTGATGGGATGACTTGTGCTTCCTGTGCGCAAACCGTCGAGAAAGCTGCGCAAAATTTAAATGGCATGCTTTCAGCGAATGTCAACTTAGCAACAGAAAAGTTGACGGTTGAATATGATCCGGCTACTTTAAATTATGGGGACATTACAAAAGCTGTGTCAGACGCTGGGTACACAGCTTATGAAGAAGAAACATCCGCTGAACAAGTGGATATCGACCAAGATAAAAAAGACAATCACATTAAAAGTTTATGGAAACGATTTGTCGCATCCGCAATCTTTACCATCCCCTTATTTTACTTATCAATGGGTCCAATGGTTGGCTTGCCGGTTCCCGCTTTTGTTGATAGCCACACAAATCCATTGATGAACACCATCATACAATTCGTTCTCACGACACCAGTGATGTGGATTAACCGCGAGTACTTTAAAGTTGGTTTCAAAACACTGTTTAGAGGACATCCAAACATGGATTCGTTAGTTGCGTTGGGTACGAGTGCCGCTTATATTTATAGTTTATATGCGACATTTATGGTGTATAGCGGAGACGCGTCTTTTGTGCATATGCAGTATTACGAGTCCGCTGCGGTTATTCTCACATTAATTACCCTTGGGAAATATTTTGAAGCCGTGTCAAAAGGAAAATCTTCTGAAGCGATAAAAAAATTAATGGGCTTAGCGCCTAAAACGGCTCGTGTCATGCGCAATGGTGAAGAAGTAGAAATTCCTATTGACGAAGTACAAGTGGACGATATTATTGTCGTTCGACCAGGAGAAAAATTACCAGTAGATGGAATCATTGTTTCAGGAAATACGGCGATTGACGAAGCGATGTTAACCGGAGAAAGTATTCCAGTTGAAAAAACAGTCGATGATGAAGTCATAGGCGCAAGTATTAATAAAACAGGTAGTTTCCAATACCGTGCGACTAAAGTAGGTAAAGATACGGCCTTAGCACAAATCGTAAAATTAGTTGAAGATGCGCAAGGTTCAAAAGCACCGATAGCGAAATTAGCGGATCGAATTTCAGGTATCTTTGTACCCGTCGTTATCGCTCTTGCAGTTCTTGCGGGGTTAGGCTGGTACTTTATTGGTGGCGAGTCCATTTCATTTGCTTTAACCATCTCCATTTCTGTTCTCGTCATCGCTTGTCCGTGTGCCTTAGGTTTAGCGACACCAATGGCGATTATGGTCGGAACGGGTAAAGGGGCGGAAAACGGTGTTTTAATTAAGAGTGCTGAAGCTTTAGAAACGACTGGTAAAGTTGATACAGTCATTTTTGATAAAACAGGTACGATTACAAAAGGACAACCGGTTGTAACAGATATTATTACAGCAGACGGCTTTAACAATCAGAAACTCTTAACGTATGCGGCTTCTGCAGAACTTGGTTCAGAGCACCCGCTTGGTGAAGCCATTATTCGCGACGCGCGAGAAAAAGGGTTAGAACTTCTGGATCCTGAAGGGTTTAATGCGATACCGGGTCACGGAATTGAAGTAACGATTGGTGAGCATCATTTATATCTTGGAAATAAACGCTTGATGGATCAACAACAAATTGATTTGACGGAATTAGCGACTGACTCTGACCGTTTAGCCGAACAAGGGAAAACGCCGATGTATATTGCGGTTGACCATCAGTTAGCTGGAATTGTTGCGGTCGCCGATACAGTGAAGGAAAATAGTATACAAGCGATTAAACGTCTGCATAAGTCAGGTATTGAAGTCGTTATGATTACAGGAGACAATAAACGAACAGCGGATGCGATAGCCAAACAAGTGGGCATTGACCGTGTCTTAAGTGAAGTGTTGCCAGAAGATAAAGCAGAAGAAGTGACAAAACTACAAGAAGAAGGTAAAATTGTAGCTATGGTCGGAGACGGAATTAACGATGCACCGGCTTTAGCGCAAGCTGAGGTTGGAATTGCGATTGGGTCAGGAACCGATGTAGCGATGGAATCAGCAGATATTGTCTTGATGCGTAGTGATTTAATGGACGTACCAACGGCAGTAGAATTGAGTAAAGCGACCATCAAAAACATCAAAGAAAACCTATTCTGGGCCTTTGCCTACAACACATTAGGAATTCCAGTGGCAATGGGTATTTTATACCTATTTGGTGGACCACTACTCAACCCAATGTTTGCAGCGGCCGCCATGAGTTTAAGTTCCGTGTCCGTCGTCTTAAATGCCTCACGTCTCAAGCGGTTTAAACCTTCCGTCGTAAATGAAAAACAAAAAGGCGAAGAGACGAGAGAAGAATTAAATACGATATAATAAAAGAGGAGAGCGAATGATGAAACAAGAAGTAAAAGTAGAAAATATGACGTGCGCGGGTTGCGCCAATACAGTAAAAACAAGATTTGAAGGTGTTCCAGGTGTGTCAGCAGTAGACATCAATTTAGATGAAAAACTAGCGGTACTAGAGGTAGAGGACCACATTTCAGAAAAAGTATTAGCCGATTCATTAGAAGGTACAAATTACAATGTAGTTAAATAATAAGAGTACAAAAGCAGTTTATCTTTGAATTAAAAAGGTAAACTGCTTTTTTAGTGGAAACATGAGTATATGGAAGCTAGAGTGTCTATCGTCCA
>DAIOTF010000014.1:0-1310 GCA_036752165.1 Atopostipes sp. | reverse complement strand
CTAAATAAAGTATATGGAAGTTAAAGTGTCTATCGTCCAACTAAATAAAATATATGGAAGTTAGAGTGTCTATCGTCCAGCTAAATAAATTACGTGGAAGTTAGATTGCCTATCTTATATAAATACAACTTCATAACATATCTTCCTCAAATTGGCTGGCATACTCTTTTTCGACGACTTCAATAACAGCTTCATTAAACTCTTGTTGGACCATCGTATTTTCCATTTCGGCATTGTAAATAAGACTAACATAAAACTTTGGCGCCTGATGAAGCGGAACTTTTACTAAATCGGTTGGTTTATCCACAATAATTTCAGACATAAATGCGGCCATTTGTGTAGAAGAAGCAATACTGTGAACGGTTCGAATTTCCTTGGCGTAGACGACATTAGGATCGATTAAATTCATTTTTTGAACCCATTTCTCAAAAGCTCGATGATGCGTGTAACCTTCGGATAATGAAAGAAAGACCACATCCTTAGCATCACGAATATCTCGGAAAGTCTTACCAGCTAGCGGATGATCAGGTGATACCCATAAAGCCATTTCGAATTCCTTAATCGGAAGTTGGCGAATATTTTTCCCTGGAATATGAGGATTCTCATGGCCAATTATCGCGATGGGAACTTCACCTTGTTGGACATGCCTTAGCATAATGTCCGAACTTTCTTCCTCAATAAAAGTGATCTTTTGAGTAAAGTTTTGTAGTTTAGGCATAATTTGTGGCAAAAAGAACCCGCCAATGGTTGGAAGAAAGCCGTAGTAGACATTTTCTTCTTCTAAATCATGAATTTGTTGTTTGGTTGAATTGAGAATTTCTAACACTTCGGTTGCATTGGTATAAAGAATTTTGCCGGCTGCCGTTATTTTAATCTGCTTCAAATTTTTTCGGCGATCAACCAAAGTTGTTTCTAATTCTGACTCTAATCTTTTTACAGCTGTCGAAATAGAGGGTTGGGACATGTAAAAATGTTCAGCGGTATCCGTGAAACTTAAACTCTCTGCCAGATGTTTAAAATAAATTAAATCCTGTATGTTCAAAATAATTACCCCTGTTTCAAATGAAATGTATTATGTGACGAATTATACATAATTGATATATATGAGATGCCATAACCTCATAAATTATATTTATGATAGCATAAATAACCAATATAAGACAAGTCTTCATTTCTATGCTAGGATGTATTCAATGAGTTAGCGCTTACAAACAACGTTTACAACTTTTTAAAGGAGAATAAAGATAATGAGATTAATCAAGCAGTTCTTTTGGATTTTTCTCTTTTCATTGCTTGGAGAAATTCTTTCA